>CBDUEA010000200.1:0-4298 GCA_965365965.1 uncultured Polaromonas sp.
AATTGAAACCGATAAAGTGGTACTAGAAGTTCCAGCACCAAGTGCGGGTGTATTGGCTGAAATTTTGGTGGGTGATGGCGCAACCGTTGCTGCTGAGCAATTGATTGCCCGTATAGATACAGAAGGAAAAGCTGGTGCAACTGCGCCGGCCTCAGCACCAGCCGTTGCTGCAACAGCTTCTGTTGCGGCAGTAGCAGCTAACAATGCCACGACTGGTGGTTCAATGGCTGGAGTGGCGATGCCTGCTGCGGCTAAATTGATGGCAGACAATCAGCTTGCTGGTGGTTCCGTTGCTGGAACTGGCAAAGATGGGCGTGTGACCAAAGGCGACGTACTGAGTGCAGTTGCATCTGGTTCATCAAATAAAGTAGCAGTACAGCCAATGAATACGCCGGCTGTAGTTAAGTTGTTACCTCAAGTAGCTGCTGTTTCTCCAGCTCTGGGTGATCGCCCTGAACAGCGAGTACCTATGAGTCGTTTACGAGCTCGTGTGGCAGAGCGTTTGCTGCAATCACAATCAACGAATGCAATTTTGACCACATTTAACGAGATCAACATGGCGCCCGTCATGGAGATGCGTAAACGTTTTCAAGACAAGTTTGAAAAAGAACACGGCATTAAAATTGGTTTTATGAGCTTCTTTGTGAAGGCAGCTGTTCATGCATTGAAAAAATTCCCAGTTTTGAATGCAAGTGTAGATGGCAATGATATTGTCTACCACGGTTATTTTGATATTGGTGTCGCTGTTGGCTCACCGCGCGGTTTGGTTGTGCCGATTTTGCGCAATGCAGATCAAATGAGCTTTGCTGATATTGAAAAGAAAATTGCCGAATACAGCATCAAAGCGCGTGATGGTAAGTTGGGTATGGAAGAGATGACGGGGGGTACTTTCTCTATCAGCAACGGTGGCACTTTTGGTTCTATGTTGTCAACGCCAATTATCAATCCACCCCAAAGTGCAATTTTGGGTATTCATGCGACTAAAGATCGCGCCGTTGTCGAAAATGGCCAAATCGTTATTCGTCCGATGAATTACTTTGCCATGAGCTATGACCACCGCATCATTGACGGACGCGAAGCCGTACTTGGTTTGGTTGCCATGAAAGAAGCGATGGAAGATCCAGCGCGTCTATTGTTTGACATTTAAGGAGAAAAACAATGTCTAAACAATTTGATGTCGTCGTTATCGGCGGAGGTCCTGGTGGCTATATTGCTGCCATTCGTGCAGCACAGTTGGGATTCAATGTGGCATGTATTGATGAGTGGAAGAACGCCAAAGGCGGTTCTGCGCTAGGCGGTACTTGCACCAACATAGGTTGTATTCCTTCAAAAGCTTTGTTGCAGTCTTCTGAGCATTTTGACCATGCAAATCATCATTTTTCAGAACATGGGATCGAAGTAAAAGGTCTCAGTTTGGATGTGACCAAGATGGTTGCGCGCAAAGATACTGTTGTTAAGCAAAACAATGATGGTATTTTGTATTTGTTCAAAAAGAACAAAGTGACTTTTTTCCATGGGCGTGGTTCGTTTGTTGCTGCTAAAGACGGAAACTATGAAGTCAAAGCTGGCGAAGAAGTCATCAGCGGTAAGCATATTGTTGTGGCGACTGGCTCAAATGCTCGCGCTTTGCCAGGCACCCCATTTGATGAGGAAACAATCTTGTCGAACGATGGTGCTTTGCGTATCGGTGCTGTACCTAAGACCTTGGGCTTGATTGGTTCAGGTGTGATTGGTTTGGAGATGGGTTCCGTGTGGCGTCGTTTGGGAGCAGACGTCACCATTCTGGAGGGACTACCAACGTTTTTGGGTGCTGTAGATGAGCAAATTGCTAAAGAAGCTCATAAAGCCTTTGTAAAGCAAGGTCTAAAGATCGAGTTGGGTGTCAAAGTTGGTGAAGTCGCACCAAGCAAAAAAGGTGTGAGCATTGCGTATACAAATGCCAAAGGCGAAGCACAAAAGCTGAATGTAGACAAACTGATCATTTCAATTGGTCGTGTTGCAAATACGATTGGCTTGGGTGCAGAAGCAATTGGCCTGCTGCTGGATGAGCGTGGTGCTATTGTTGTCGATGCTGATTGCAAAACAAATTTGCCTAATGTGTGGGCGGTTGGTGATGTGGTGCGTGGCCCTATGTTGGCGCATAAAGCGGAAGAAGAGGGCGTTGCCGTTGCTGAACGAATTGCGGGGCAACATGGTCACGTTAATTTCAACACAATTCCTTGGGTCATTTACACAAACCCAGAAATCGCTTGGGTTGGTCAAACGGAGCAACAATTAAAAGCGGCAGGGCGTGCTTATAAGGTTGGTACTTTCCCATTTCTTGCCAATGGACGAGCGCGTGCATTGGGGGATACCACTGGCATGGTGAAAATGCTGGCAGATGCTTCTACTGATGAAATACTCGGTGTACATATTGTGGGTCCGATGGCCAGCGAGTTAATCGCGGAATGTGTTGTCGCTATGGAATTCCGAGCAAGTAGCGAAGATATTGCGCGTATTTGCCATGCGCATCCATCGTTGAGCGAGGCGACTAAAGAAGCTGCCCTAGCGGTTGATAAACGGACACTTAACTTCTAAACATTTAGGTGTCTGGTCTCTAAAAATTGAGTTCGTCTGTTCGTAAAGCCTATGAAGCTGAATTAAGTTCGCGGGGTTACCTCAGTGACCCTGCGCAACTTCGTGCAGTTTTAGCGCTTGAGCGTTGCGCTAATGATTGGATCGCGTTTAAGGTTCAGCGCTCTAATGCCCTCAAAAAACTGGTAAATCGTCCAGCAGTGCCGCGAGGCGTGTATCTCTATGGTGGTGTAGGTCGTGGCAAGAGTTTTTTGATGGACTGCTTTTACAATGCAGTTCCTTTGAAGCGAAAAACTAGGTTGCATTTTCACGAATTTATGCGTGAAGTTCATCGTGAATTGCGTGATTTACAAGGCATTGTTAACCCTCTTGATGAGTTGGCCAAACGTATGGCGAAACGGTATCGTTTGATCTGTTTCGATGAGTTCCATGTGGCAGATATTACAGATGCAATGATTCTGTATCGTTTATTGTCTGCGTTGTTCGAAAATGGTGTCGGTTTTGTGACAACTTCAAATTTCAAGCCAGATGATTTATATCCTGGTGGAATGCATCGCGACAGGATTTTGCCCGCTATAGATTTGCTGAACGCCAACTTAGAAATCGTTAATGTAGATAATGGAACAGACTATAGAAGTCGAACGCTAGAGCAAACTAAACTTTACCATTCACCTTGGGGTGAACACGCAGATTTTGAAATGACTCAGTCATTCAACAAACTGGCGGAGTCCCAAGACGAAAATCCAATTCTGCAGATCGAGGCTAGAGAAATTCGTGCACGACGCAAAGCGGGTGGGGTGGTCTGGTTCGACTTTAAAACATTGTGTGGCGGACCTCGTTCTCAGAATGACTATCTTGAAATTGCAACTCAATTTCATACAGTTTTATTGAGTGATGTTCCTTATATGCCTCCTAGGATGGCCAGTGAAGCAAGGCGTTTTACGTGGTTGATAGATGTCTTGTACGATAGGCGAGTAAAGTTGATCATGTCGGCAGAGGTAATGCCTGAAGCGTTATACAAAGAGGGCCCTCTAGCACATGAATTCCCTAGAACAGTGTCTAGACTTAATGAAATGCAGTCGGTTGAATATCTAAACTTGGAGCGGCGTCAAGTTGATACGGATTTAATATGATTAAAAGGTTTTCTATTAGTTGGCTTGTTCTTATTGCAAGTATTTGCTCTGTTGTATGGGCTCAAAGCGAATTGGTAGGCGCTGAACTTACAGATCGTTCTAGACTTGCGCAAGAACGTAAGGAGATTGAGACTCGATATAGTCTGCAAGAGGCGGCATGCTACAAAAAATTTGCAGTGAGTAATTGCTTAAAAATAGTAAAGACAGAAAAAAGTGAAGCTCTGATTGAAATCAAACGTAAAGAACTAGTATTAAATGATTTAAAACGAGAAGAACGTAAAGCGAAAATAGAAGAGAAAAAAGCGAGTCAAAAGCGCTCAATAACTACCGAGAATGGTAACTTAACTAGCAAGACGATTAAATCAATCACCGCCGAAGAAAAAAATCGTGCACAACTTGCCTCCAATCGAGTTGACGAAGCAAATCGCAAGCGACGGGCTTCTGAAGCCAAAGCAGTCCAGCGAGCTGAAAAAGGTAAACAAGCGGCTGAGCTAGCGAGCAAACATCAACAAAAACTGAAAGAAGCACAAGAGCACAAAGTAGCAGTCGAACAAAAAAATGCAAGCAGTACTAAACCAAAAGCTGCACCAT
>CBDUEA010000201.1:0-4287 GCA_965365965.1 uncultured Polaromonas sp.
GCATAGGTGTTGAAGCGCCATGAGGTGCTTTCCAGCGTGATGCGGTGCCAAGTGTCGCGCTTCTCTATGGGCGACATGGCTGGCCAGTGTTGGACTTCTTCAAAGGTGCGGCCGCAGCCTTTGCACATTGGGTCGCCTTGGCTGGTAGAGCAGATGGCGATGCAGGGCGTGTCGGGTGTCGTTTCGTACCGGGTCAGCCACGCAGACATGGCTTTGGCCGGAAAGCCTTCCGCCGCCACCGTGTCTTGGCGGTAAAACACCATCAAGGCGTACACCTCAGCCAAGGCGCGCAGCTCTTTGCACAGGGTGATGCCATCGTCTGACGGACTTTTTTCGCGCCAAAAGTTGATGGCGGCTTCAATATCGGTGATGTGCAAGACGGCGTTCACGGTTAGCTCGTTTTAAGAAAAGATATGTATAAATAATCAGTAGTCTTGAATCATACCGATTTGACGGCATCTAGACAATGCCTGAATAAATTTGAGGGCAATTTTTAAGAAATGTTACCCTACGCTCTATGAAACTCATCCTTAAATGGCTGCTCAGCGCCGCCGCCTTGCTTTTTGTGGCCTATATGTACGACGGCGTTCAGCTGAAAAGCTTTCAAGCCGCGCTGATTGCCGCCTTTGTCATCGGTCTGCTCAACACCTTGGTACGCCCGATTTTGATCATCCTGACGCTGCCCGTCACCATCGTCACCGTCGGTTTGTTCCTATTTGTCATCAACGCGCTGATGTTTTGGGCGGCTGCTTCACTGCTTAGCGGCTTCAACGTGACGGGTTTTTGGGCGGCTATGATCGGCTCGGTGCTGTACTCGGTGCTGAGTATGCTGATCAACTCGGCGCTGGATGGGATGATGGCGAAGCGGTGAGTTGGAGCTTGCCTGTATTTTGCTTTGCTTTATCAGACATGCATTCTTTAAAAAATAAGGGTACGTATCAATAAAATGATAAAACAGGAATCAAAAGCATATGTTGTGTTCCCTTAGGGATGCTTGTCAGCATCATGTAGCTGGCATTTAAATCATTCACTCTTCTTTTGACAGACATCGTACCTGCTCCAGAAGATGAAGAAGGTGAAGCAGTCAGATTGACCCCGATGCCATCATCTGACAGCATGATGCAAAGTTCGTCTATCTTTTCAGGTAGATCATTGAACTGAATATCCACGTTTACTTGACTCGCTTTGGCATGCTTGATGATGTTTGTGCATAGTTCAAACATCACTCTTTGCAAATTTAACGCACTACTGGGATTGACTTTTGCTTCTGTGACGCTGTCCAAAACACAACGCCAAGAAAGCCTCACAGCATGGCGTGACAATCGCGTCTCCATACGGTAACGCACATGGCCAAACAACTCGGCAAGCGTTCCGTCAAACGATTCCGTGCCGTCCATCATGACACGCAGCTGGTCAAGCGTCGTTCTAACTTCAGACATCAGCTCCACTCGATCTAGAGGTCCGCTCTCCACCATGCCCATCAATCCATTGAGCTGCAAGCCCATTCCATCGTGCAAATCTTGAAGTAATCGCTGCCTTTCTAAATCATGCGCAGTTCGACTTAGCAGTACTTCCTTTTCTGTGAGTTCTTTTTCAAGTACCGCTTTTTTAATGCGCAACTCCTCCGTCATTTCCAAGCGCATGGTTTTTTCACGACTCAAAAGTCTTAGAAACCGATCGGCCAAAATCAATCCCATGGCCAGCAAAAAAAATAAAATCGCATATCGGGCAATTGCGAAACTACCGTAACCATCTTTCGTGTAAAACACAGTAGCGTGGTCATAGGCTCCCAACAAAAGCGCTATACCACCTGCAAATGCCAAGGCGGCTGAACCAGTCCGCCGCTCAAAGTACCAAGCACCGATCACCATGAGAGACATCAGTGCAACAAATACCAACATTACAAATGTCCACCACTGTCGCACTGCATTATTTTCGCCAAATGCCTGCCACGAAACTAGAACTAAACTTATTGCTAAAAAACCGTAAGTTATGAATTGCAGGGGTTTCTTAAATTTCAAATTGAGTGTGTGAATGCAAAACAAAACAATACAACTCACCACGCCCGCGTAACTAATATCGACTAAAAAATTCCACCAATGGTAGTCAAATGGCGTGCGCTCAACAAATGCGTAGCTGGTGCGAATACACCAGAGTAAGCATAGAAAAGTAAAAAGGATATATCTCTTGTCTAGCGATACTCGCCAAAACATCAAACTCAAAACTGCAAATACGATGGATGCCACCATAACGGCAAAAGACCCACCTGTTTGAAGATAGTATCTCTGCAAATATCTGCTGTTTATATCCGGCTCCACACCGATATGTACTGTTGAAAGCCCTGCAAATCTATTTTTTTCACCCTCCAATTGCAACTCTATGAGGTTGTTACTTTTGAGAATCAACTCTTGCGGTAGCTTCAAAAAATGGGGACGTTGCGCGCTATCGGCTTTTTTGTCACCAAATACGGCAGATTCCTCAATTTTCTTACCATTTAGAACCACGGCAAATCTATTACCGAGTCTCGGTACATACATGGCTAAAGGTAGAGGGGTTTGTTCTGACACATCAAATGAAAGCAGGTAATTGCTACGGCCAGATTTGCCGATGCCATTCCATGCCTCAGGTAACTTGATATTGTGAGGTTGTGAAGCTACGCCGTCTAATCCAATGTCAACACGGACAGCACTCGTAAAAACAATCGGCTCTGTTGACAAAACCATTCGCTCAGGAATTGAGCCCGCTTGACTTAGCTGCAACAACGATAAAGCAAGGAAACAAACAAATCTGATTGTGTACTTTAGTAACATTTTACGAACTTGCCATTTTCTATTGAATTTGGCAAGGTAAATTTTCACTTTCACAGCCTATATCGCCCTTTTAAGTGACTTTGCATCACACAAATAGGTGATTCCGCCTTAAATAGCAATCATGTAACATGATCAGATGAACAAGAAATATGGCGAAGCATATAACGTCATTGTTGTTGAGGATGAGCCGACCTATGCTCTTCGATTTTGCGAAGCCATCACCAATACTGTCGGTTTGCACTTAGCTGGGAGCTTCAACCAAGCCACAACTGCGCTGACTTGGTTGAAAAACAATAAGCCAGACGTGTTGCTGTGTGACCTCGGGCTACCCGACTTGCCTGGCATTGCCGTTATTACCTACTGCGCACAGCGCTACCCAGATACCGACATCATGGTTATCTCCATGTTTGAAGATGAACCCCACGTACTGCGCTCACTTGAAGCGGGAGCCAATGGGTATTTGTTAAAAGACAGTCTGCAGCATGAAATACCCGCCAAAGTGTTTGAATTGATCCACGGCGGTGCGCCCATGAGCCCCATCATCGCCCGCATGGTAATTAAAAGGTTCCGCAACGAAGTGCCAGTTAATTTGCCGACTCAAAATCACGCAGCTCTCCCCATGCTCACCCCCAAGGAACTCTTTGTGCTGAATCGGATTGCCCAAGGCTTCAAATACCTTGAAATTGCTCAGCAAGAAGGTATCACTATCAATACCGTAGCAACCCACGTTAAGCATATTTATGAAAAACTGGCCGTTAACTCACGCTCTGAAGCTGTGTTTGAAGCGCAGCTTTTAGGCTTGCTAGACACAGGAATCCATCATACCTAAAGCAATTTAATCGAGCTTTTGGGTCAGGGCAAAACACTAGGCAGTAATTCAAACTCTCCCACAACGCCCTTTACCGCACATCCCCTATTTATGTGATGCGCAATACCTGTACTTTACATATCCTGAGCCCACCCAACTCAAGGAGACTTACATGAAAACCCTGCTTCGAATTGTTTCATCTGCATTGCTATCCATGCTGCTCACGACTTTATGCAGTCCTGCTTTCGCGCAATTAGGCTCGCTGAGCACGGACTTGGTTTATTACCCCATCACGCCATGCCGCATCATTGATACGCGTAAACCAGGAGCCATGCCCGGGATTTTGGCTGCTGGTTCAACAAGGAGCTTTGTTGCTTGGAACTCTACCTATGCGGGGCAAGGTGGTGTGGCGACAGACTGCAATCTGCTTCAAAGTACTAATAATGCGGCCATTGTTCTTAACCTAACCACAGTCATGCCAGACACGAGTGGCTTTATCACCGTCTTCCCTGGCGATGTAACGCAGCCGACTACATCCACCTTAAATTTCACCGCAGGTTCTGTGATAGGCAATAACGCGACTTTAAAAATCAATCAAACTGGAACAGGTTCTGCTTTTAAAGTCTTTAGCACCAGTAACGTGCATTTGATCGCGGATGTGGTGGGCTA
>CBDUEA010000202.1:0-4267 GCA_965365965.1 uncultured Polaromonas sp.
TCTCTGCCTTGAGCTGATCCACACTCGCCGATTCTTGCTGGGTGAACGGGTGGTTGCGCGGCAGGGCGGCCAAAAAGGGTTCGTCGTACAAAGGCGCAATCGCTAAATTGGTATCTGGAAAAGGTTCAGCCAAAATCGCACAATCTAATTCACCCGTGCGCAGCAATTCCAGCAGTTTGACGGTGAAGTTTTCTTGCAGCATCAACGGCATTTGCGGCGTTTTGGCAATGACGTTGCGCACCAAATCTGGCAACAAATACGGGCCAATGGTGTAGATCACGCCGAGTCGCAACGCACCTGCGAGCGGGTCTTTGCCGCGCTTGGCAATTTCTTTGATATTGGCGGCTTGCTCCAATACGCTTTGCGCCTGCAGCACCACTTCGCTACCCAGTGGCGTGACCGTGACCTCGCTGGCGCTGCGCTCAAAGAGTTTCAGTTCAAGTTCTTCTTCCAGCTTTTTGATGGCCAGACTTAAAGTTGGCTGCGATACATGGCAAGCGTCTGCGGCTTTGCCGAAATGCTTTTCTCGCGCAACAGCGACGATGTACTTGAGTTCAGTCAGTGTCATGCCATGTGCTCAACTGGGCAGTGTGCCATCGACAAAGACGCGCAACTCGCCGGACTCAAATGCCGTCCAGTTCTCGTTCGTCGTCAAGGGTTCGGTGACGACAATCACCAAGCGATCATCAGGACCGTTCAACTCCGCCAAGTTCACTCGAAGGTCTTCGTCTTTGAGCTGTACTTCACAAAACGGGTACGCACGGCGCAAGTAGTACAACTTGGTGCTGGCATGCGCCCACAGCGCCTGACCATTGCTGAGTAAAAAGTTAAAGGTGCCAAACTTGGAGATTTTAGGCACCAATTCACGCAAAGTGAGCGTCAACTCCTCCACCGTAGGTGGCCCTGCATGGGATTTAGCCAACTCTTGCATCAGCCAGCAAAAAGCCAACTCGCTGTCGGTGTTGCCCACCGGCTTAAAACTGCCATGTAATCTGGGGGCGTATTCCTTCAAGTCGCCATTGTGCGCAAAGACCCAGTTGCGACCCCACAACTCACGTACAAAAGGATGGCAATTTTCCAGCGCCACATTGCCCACCGTCGCTTTGCGCACATGGGCCACCACGTTGTGGCTTTTGATGGGGTAGGTGCGCAACATGTTGGCCATGATGGAGGTGGAGGCGCTTTCTTTGTCGACAAAGCAACGCACGCCTTTGCCAGGCGACTCGCCTTCACCTTCAAAAAACGCAATGCCCCAGCCATCGGCATGGTGGTCTGTTCCGCCGCCGCGCTGCGAAAACCCAGTAAAACTCAGGGTTAAACTGGCAGGTAAGTGGCTGTTCATTCCGAGGAGTTGGCACATGGCTAGAGTTTACATGGGTAGTTTGCCCATTTATTCGACATGACCACGCAAAATTAAGTTCAAATAGCCAGATGGAACCAACAAACAACACACATCGGGCTGACAGCACTGCACAGCGCCTGACCGAGCTTGAAATCAAAGCCAGTTACACCGAAGACCAACTGGACCAGCTCGACAAAGTCATTGTCCGCCAGCAGCTGCAAATTGACATGCTGATCACTGAAATCGCCAACCTGCGCCAGTCCAGTACGGATGGCGGTTTGGGTGCAGCTCGCAATTTGCGCGACGACTTACCACCACACTTTTAATCCGTATAGGTGTTGATGTAAGTCAAGCGTCGATTTGGTGGCTTATGCGACTCTTATAGGCATGCAAGCACCAACCCCACTTAAATTTGGCGTTTTGAGCCAACCAACGCGTTTCTTGTTTTTTACAGGCAAAGGTGGCGTGGGGAAAACGTCGCTGTCCACGGCTGCCGCCCTGAAGTTAGCTGACACTGGCAAACGCGTGCTTTTGGTCAGCACCGATGCGGCTTCCAACTTGGGTGAAATGCTGGGTGTGCAGCTCAGCAATCAAGCCGTTGCGGTGCCAGGAGCCCCGGGTTTAAGTGTCCTGAATATCGACCCTGATGACGCAGCCGAAGCCTACCGTCTGCGCGTTTTGGCACAACTGGAAAGCACTGCAACTGAAACTGAGCGCAACACCGTGCGAGAACAACTCTCAGGCGCTTGCACCACTGAAATTGCCGCTTTTGATGAATTTGCCGCTTTGCTGGCCAATGAAGACGACGCGACGAGCGAATCGCGCTACGACCACGTCATTTTTGACACAGCGCCCACGGGTCACACCTTGCGCTTACTCAGCCTACCCAAAGCTTGGACCGGGTTTTTGGCCGGTAACGACCGTGGCGCCTCCTGTTTAGGTCCACATTCTGGCTTGAAGATGCAAGAAACCCGCTTCAATGCGGCTCTACGCGCCTTGGGCGACCCCGCACTGACCACCGTGGTGCTGGTCACCCGCCCCGACCCGCGTCCTATGCAAGAAGCGGCGCGCACTTCACAGGAATTGCGCACCTTGGGCTTGGGGAACCAGCGCTTGGCCATCAACGGTGTGTTTCATGCCAGCCAAAGCGACGATGCAATCGCCAACGCGATTGAAGCACTGGGCGTACAAGCCATGGCCAATATGCCCGATGAATTGTCCAAGCTGCCACGCGACGAAGTCTCACTGCGCGCCTTTGACACGGTGGGGTTACCGGCTCTACGCGCCTTGTTTGACGATGCGCCGCGTCTTCAACCTGCGCAAGCGCCAACCAACTTCGACATCCAACCTATCTTGGCAGCTGAGCCCTTGTCTCGTTTAGCTGACGAACTGGCCGCTTTTGGGCATGGTTTGATCATGGTCATGGGCAAAGGCGGTGTCGGCAAAACCACCATCGCCGCCGCTTTGGCCGTAGGTTTGGTGCAGCGCGGCCACAGCGTGCACCTCACCACCACCGACCCTGCCGCTCATGTTTCTGGCACTTTGCACGGCAGTCTGCCCAACTTAAACGTGGGCCGCATCGACCCCAAGGTAGAAACTGAAGCCTATATTGCCAAAATCATGGCGACCCAAGGCAAGGCGCTGGACGAGCAAGGTCGGGCGCTGCTGCTGGAAGACCTGCAATCGCCCTGCACCGAAGAGGTCGCCGTGTTCCACGCCTTCAGCCGCGTGGTGAACGAAGCCCGCAGCGCTTTTGTGGTGTTGGACACCGCACCGACGGGGCACTCGCTGCTACTGATGGATGCGACTGGTGCCTACCACCGCCAAATGACGCGGCAGTATGAAGGTTCGGCCAACGCCAAACACATCATCACCCCGCTGATGCGCTTACAAGACGCCAGCATGACGCGCGTACTCATCGTCACCCTGCCTGAAGTTACGCCTGTGAGCCAAGCCGCAGCCTTGCAAGAAGACCTGCGCCGCGCCCACATTGAACCCTGGGCTTGGATCATCAACAAAAGCATCGACGGTACGACCGACCCGCTCTTGCAAGCGCGTTTGGTGGGCGAGCGCCATCAAACCGAACGCATCGCCAAAGGCTTGGCGCGCCGCACTTTTGTTCTCCCCTGGTTGGCCGAGGCACCCGTGGGCGTACAGGCGTTGGGTGATTTGTGTAAAAATACCTCTTAAATAGACTGTAGCCGGCATCATTTATACAAAGTTAGCTATTGTATTCATAGTAATTTATCTGCAAATAAGCTAATTTGACGTTGTTTTTAGTGCTTCGCTGCGCCGTTGCAAGCGCCCAGATGTCGCTACGGACGGCATCACCCGCCCCACCGCATGGCGTTGGTTGTTACACAGCTCATGGCTGATAGCGAGGTTTTCTTGGTGGCTGTTACCGCCTTCACTCAATGGCTGGATGTGTTCTAAGGTGGCGGCTTCTAGCAACACATGCTCGCCACACACCCAGCAGGGCACCACGCCATGTAATTGGCGCGACACGGTTTTGTAGATTTTGTCGCGGGTGTGAGAGAGTTTGCTCATAATGACAGCTTTAGGTTTTACCTTCGGGTCAACATTCAGATCAGCATTTTCAAATCGATAGGGAAATCACATGCAGTATCGTAACCTCGGCAAAAGCCCCCTCAAAGTCTCTGCCCTGTGCCTTGGCACCATGATGTTTGGTGACCAGACTGAGCTGTCTGAAGCACGCAGCATTGTTGCCCACGCGCATGAGCATGGCGTTAACTTTATCGACACCGCGGACGTCTACACCAAAGGCAAGTCTGAAGTCATGGTCGGCGAGTTGCTCAAAGACGCACGCACTGACTGGATTTTGGCGACCAAACTGGGTAATCCCATGTCCGATCGTCCCAATGAGTCGCAATATCCCCGCGCTTGGATGCTGCGCGAGTGTGAGGC
>CBDUEA010000203.1:0-4253 GCA_965365965.1 uncultured Polaromonas sp.
ATTTGGGCGCCAGAGCCTTGGGTGGCGCCGCTTTGGTGATGGTAGAAATGACCAGTCCGACGCCAGAAGGGCGCATCACACCCGGCTGCACCGGTTTGTGGAACGATGTGCAAACGGTCGCTTTCAAACGCATTACCGACTTTGTTCACAGCCAAAGCAGTGCCAAAATTGGCTTGCAATTGGGCCACAGGGGGCCCAAAGGCTCCCCCCAGTTGGGTTGGGAGGTGA
The DNA here is from genome assembly GCA_965365965.1 of uncultured Polaromonas sp. Taxonomy (GTDB): domain Bacteria; phylum Pseudomonadota; class Gammaproteobacteria; order Burkholderiales; family Burkholderiaceae_C; genus Aalborgiella. The sequence continues at coordinate 229 of CBDUEA010000203.1, forward strand.
CGGACGAGCCACTGACTAGCGGTAATTGGCCCATTTTGGCTGCTAGCAACGTTGCCTACGGTGCACAAAACCAAACGCCTCAAGTCATGACGCGCTCGGACATGGATGTTTTGACGCAACAGTTTGTCGCCTCAACCCAGCGTGCGATAGTTGCAGGTTTTGACTGGCTGGAGTTGCACTGTGCACATGGTTATTTGCTGGCTAGCTTTCTTTCACCACTGACCAATGTGCGAACAGATGCATACGGTGGATCGATAGAGAACCGTTGCCGTTACCCGCTCGAAGTATTTACGGCTATTCGTGCTGTGTGGCCGGCGCATTTGCCCATGAGTGTGCGCTTATCTGCGCACGATTGGGCGGAGGGTGGCAATACCGCCGATGATGCCGTCGCCATTGCCAAGCTCTTTAAAGCGGCCGGCTGCGACATGATCGACGTGTCTTCAGGACAAACCACCCGCACGGCCAAACCTGTGTATGGCCGTATGTACCAAACGCCGTTTGCGGACAGGATTCGTAACGAAGTTGGTATCCGAACCATCGCTGTTGGGGCGATCACGGAGGCTGATCAAGTCAACAGCATCATTGCCGCTGGCCGTGCAGATTTATGTGCCATTGCCCGGCCACACTTGGCCGACCCAGCTTGGACCTTGCATGAAGCAGCCAAATTACAAAAAACCGTTGATTGGCCTAAACAGTATTGGAGCGGTCGCGATCAGCTCTACCGCGAAATAGCCAAGCAAAATATGCTTGTAGCCAACGTAAATATTCAATTGTCTGCTGTTAAAAGCATAGCAAATGAAGAGTGATTGAAATGCTCAAAACTCAAATTAGCAGGTGTTGCGCATGGATTTAGAAGCCCGCCTGAACGGCACTACGCAAAGTGAACACCCGCAGGAGTTGCGTTTGTGGCTTCGGCTGTTGACGTGTACCCAAATGATTGAAAAACAAGTGCGCACTGAGCTGCGGCTGCAGTTTGACACGACCTTGCCGCGTTTTGATTTGCTGGCGCAACTGGAGCGCTCGCCTGACGGCTTGAAGATGAACGAACTGAGCCGCCGCATGATGGTGACCAGCGGCAACATCCCGGGTATCGCCGCCCAATTGGTGACCGAGGTTTTGGTGGACCGTGTCGCTGTGGAGGGCATCCGCCGTGCTTACCGCATCCGATTGACGACTAAAGGCCGCAAACTCTTTGCTGACATGGCACAGCAACATGAGGCCTGGATTGTGGAAGCCTTTGCGACTCTGAGTGATAAAGATATTGCCACCCTCTACAAACTCCTAGGTCATGTGAAACAACACTCTTTGAAAGTCTCCATATGAAGCATTTTGTCAGTAACAGCAACCCCATGCGCAAGCAGTTTGAGCCCAAAGCCGCGTACCAAGCGCTGCACTTTGCGTGGCGTTATGAACAGGTGGACGAGAAGGGTGGCGTCGGCACGATCACCTTGAACCGCCCAGAGCGCAAAAACCCGCTGACTTTTGACTCCTACACCGAGCTGCGTGATTTGTTTCGCAACTTGCAATACGCCACCGACGTGAAAAGCATTGTCGTGACAGGTGCGGGCGGCAATTTTTGCAGCGGCGGTGATGTGTTTGAAATCATCGGTCCTTTGACGAAAATGAGCATGCCTGAGATGCTGGAATTCACCCGCATGACGGGCGATTTGGTCAAAACCATGCGCAACTGCCCACAGCCCATCATTGGTGCGATTGACGGCATCTGCGCCGGTGCGGGCGCGATGATGGCGCTGGCGTGCGACTTGCGCTACGGCACGGAGAAGACCAAAACCGCTTTTTTGTTCACCCGTGTCGGCTTAGCTGGGGCAGACATGGGTGCTTGTGCGCTTTTGCCGCGCGTCATCGGGCAAGGTAGAGCGTCGGAGTTGCTGTTCACCGGCCGTGCGATGACCGCGCAAGAAGGCTTGGCTTGGGGCTTTTTCAATGGCTTGTGTGAATCAACAGACTTGCTCGCCAAAGCGCAAACCATGGCGAAGGATTTAGCCATGGGCCCGACCTTTGCCCACAGCATGACCAAAACCATGCTGCAGCAAGAGTGGGCGATGACGATCGAGCAAGCGGTTGAGGCTGAAGCCCAGGCGCAGGCGATTTGCATGCAAACGCAGGACTTCAAGCGGGCGTTTGAGGCATTTTCAAGCAAGCAAACCCCAGTGTTTGGAGGCAATTAAATGAATACAACATCGGTTTTTGCTTCAGTTTCCCAATACGACCTCCCGTTTTTTAGCGATGAACATACTGATCTAGCCCAGCGTTTGGTCGAATGGGCACCCCTGCAAGAGGTTGAAGAATCAGATGATCGACGCGCCTGCAAGGAGTGGGTGCGGCGCTTGGGGCAGGGCGGTTGGCTGCGTTACTGCGTGCCCGCTGGGGACGGGGGAGCATTGGGCGGTGCGTTGAAGCAACTGGACTCGCGGGCTTTGGTTATCTTGCGTGAAACGCTGGCGTTTCACTCGCCGCTGGCAGACTTTGCCTTTGCCATGCAAGGCTTGGGCAGCGGTGCCATCACTTTAGCGGGCACGCCTGATCAGCAAGCAGAATATTTGCCTGTTGTGGCACGGGGCGAGAAAATTGCCGCCTTTGCGCTCAGCGAGCCGGATGCGGGGTCAGATGTAGGCGCTATGAAAACAATAGCTAGTAAGCTATATAATACGCCGGCTATGACCGAAAATGAGGGTATATTTGAGTTTTACAGCTTAAATGGCGTCAAAACTTGGATCAGCAACGGTGGTATTGCTGACTTTTACGTCGTTTTCGCCAAAACTGAGCCCACGGCTGGTGTGCGCGGTATCAGCGCCTTTATTGTGGATGCGGTCACCCCTGGTTTAGATACCTCAGAGCACATCGCGGTGATGGCACCGCATCCGCTGGCGACCTTGAAGTTTGACCAGTGCCGTGTGCCTGCAAGTGCACTGCTGGGCGATTTTGACGGCGGTTTCAAGCTGGCGATGCGAACCCTGGATATTTTTCGTGCCTCGGTCGCCGCCGCCGCACTGGGCATGGCGCGCCGCGCGATGGCGGAGGCGCTGCACTTCGCCAAAACGCGCCACATGTTTGGCGGCACTTTGGCCGATATGCAGCTCACGCAGGCTAAGTTTGGCGACATGGCAGCGCTCATCGACAGTGCCGCACTGCTGACCTACCGTGCCGCTTGGATGCGCGATGTGAAAGGCACCGACACCCCATCCAGTGCCGCCATTTACAGCCGCGCCTCTGCCATGGCCAAGCTGGTTGCCACCGAAAACGCACAAAAAGTCATCGACATGGCGCTGCAAATGCACGGCGGGCAGGGGGTGCAGGTTGGCAGCATGGTCGAACATTTGTACCGCGACATCCGCTCCCTGCGCATCTATGAAGGCGCAACCGAGGTGCAGCAACTCATCATTGGTAAATCGGTGCTCAAGGATTGAGTCAAGCTTGAAAAGGACACCCTCATGAATACCCCCATGAAATCCGCCCAGTCAGACAGTTTCATCCGCGACCACCTGCCGCCCGCCGAGCAGTGGCCGCAGTTGAGTTACGAATTCCCCCAGTCAGCGCAGTATTCTGTGATGGATGAGCAGCTCAACTTGGTCACCGCCTTGATGGACAAAGCCGCGCTTAGCGGCCGGTCTGACCGCCCCTTGTTGAGCAGCCCCCGCATGACGCTGACCTACGCCGATGTCAACGACCGTATCAACCGCATCGCCCAGGTGCTGACGGAAGATTACGGTTTGGTGCCCGGCAACCGGGTCTTGCTGCGCGGTGGCAACTCGGTTGGCATGGCACTGGCTTGGCTGGCGGTTGTGAAAGCAGGTTTGATAGCGGTGGCCACCATGCCGCTCTTGCGTGCCACCGAGCTGGGTGACATCATTGAGAAAGCCCAGCCCCCTGTGGCTTTATGCGATATCAAGTTGATGGAGGAGCTTGAATTCGCGCAAGGTCAGCACCATGTGTTGAAAACGATTCTGCCCTTCAACGTCATGGTGCATCCGCAAGGGCTGGCCACGCTGTCATCGCAAAAAGAT
>CBDUEA010000204.1:0-4244 GCA_965365965.1 uncultured Polaromonas sp.
ACATCGGGTGCTTCAACTTGGCAGCATGACCGAAAGCGTAAACCGTGGTGATGGGCTCATAGCGCAAGGCAGCAGCTTGCTCGCGCCAACTGGTCGCTTCACGGTGGATCAAGTGGTTCAATTCTTTTACTATAGTATTTGTAGCTGACAAGTCAGTATTTATGCCGGCTAAAGCCATATTGGAGGGGGAGCCGGCTAAAATAACCACATCAAAACCGGTTTTACCTGTTGCAGTGCTGACTTGCCACTGGTTTTGTGTAAATTCGACCGATTCGACCCGCTCTACCAAACGGATCACCCCACCGTGCTTTAGCAACCAAGCTGCCGCCGCGTGGGGGAAGAGGTTGGACAAGTCGCGCTTGGGTATCAATAAGTTGGAGCTTTGGAGTTTTGATTTCCCGAAACGTTGAGCCACATCGGGTTTAGCAGAAGTGCTGAACATCGCATCTTGCAGCACCCGCAAAAAAACTTGCGCGCTGGCATCGTGAGCTGGGGTGTTGAGCGCAGAAATGCAGAGGGGCTCAATCAGTTCTGCCATCACGCGTGGGCTGATAGGTGGTGTGGATTTTTGACACAACTGCGCGACGGTGAGCCATTCACCACAGATAAAACCATGGCGCTGCCACCTGGTTGCGGTGCGAATAAACGACAGTTTGTCACCCCATGACCAGCCGCTTGCGGTCAAAATACCCCATGCGGCATTGAGGGGCGCTGACCAATCTGGCAATTTGAGGCCCTTGCCATCTGGAAACTGCAACGTCAGCGGGAGACGCAAAAGCGCAGCTTCAAGGTTGACGCCTACTGTTTGCATCAACTTCAAGGTTTCTGAATACCCACCAATCAAGATGTGTTGGCCGTTGTCTAGCACCACGGGCGTACCGTCTGGCAGCGTGCCATTTACCAGTCTAGCCCTTCCACCTAAAGCTTGCGACGCTTCAAAAACAGTAGCGTGATGACCCGCTTGGGTGGCGCACACGGCAGCAGCCATGCCTGCCCAGCCGCCACCGACGATGGCGATATTTTTAGACACGATCTTCGACATGAATTCAAATTCGTCCTAATGCTTGGACTTTCCACGCCAGCCACAGTTTGCGCAGCGGCGTGAGGCTGATGCGTTGGTTCAGCACCGCAAACTTGTCGCGCTCAATCTCGCGCAACAAGCTGCGGTAAATGCTGGACATCATCAAGCCGGGTTTTTGGGTGCGGAAGTCGGCTGGCGGCAGCATTTGCATGGCTTCGTCGTACAGAGCGTGGGCACGTTGTGCTTGAAAGTGCATCAAAGATTGAAAACGTGCCTGAAAGTCTTCAGAATCTTTGGCTGTAGTCCATTTCAGCAACTCATGGGCTTTGACGTCAAACTGCTGCAAATCGCTCATGGGGATGTAAATGCGACCCCGCAGCGCGTCTTCACCGACGTCGCGGATGATGTTCGTGAGCTGGAACGCCTGCCCGAGTTTGTGGGCATATTCTGTCGTTTGAGGGTCGGTTTGACCAAAAATCCGTGCTGCAACCTCGCCCACAATGCCGGCCACCAAGTGGCAGTAGCGTTGCAAGCCGGCGTAATCTAAATAACGGGTTTGCGATAAGTCCATTTGACAGCCCTCAATGACAGCTTGCAAATGACGCTGTTCAATGCTGTAAATGGGGCAGTGCGGCATCAAAGCCTGCATGACAGGGTGAGAGGGGTTGCCTGCAAAAGCCTTGCCCACCTCAGTCTGCCACCAAGCCAACTTGGTACTGGCCACACCGGGGTCGACCATGTCGTCCACCACATCGTCCACTTCACGGCAAAAAGCGTAAAAGGCGGTGATGGCAGCGCGGCGCTGTTTGGGTAGAAAAAGGAAGGCGTAGTAAAAACTACTACCTGAAGCGGCGGCTTTCTCTTGGACGTATTGCTCGGGGGTCATCTGACTATTCTATGACGTGCTTTGCGTTTACATCCACAAGGCGCGCCACAAAATAATTGGCGTATCCCACTTGGATAATTTGGGGCGATGTTGCAGCATGGCATAGTCCAAGGCTTTGATTTTGTCCAAGATCCGCAAACCACCTTGCACCACCAACCGCAGTTCCCAACCGGCACGTCCGGGGATGATTTTAACCAATTGAGCACCATTTTGCATGGTAGCCGACGCATTAAATACCTTATAAGCTATTAATTTTGTAGCGTTTGAAGTTTGCTGCAGTGCCGTCAAATCTGCCCTAGTGACGCCAAAGGCTGCGCAGTCGTCTTCAGGCAGGTAAAAGCGACCACGCGGCAGGTCTTGGCTGAGGTCTTGCCAAAAGTTGATGAGTTGCAAAGCGGTGCAGATGTGGTCGCTAAGTAGTAATGAGTTAGTGTCTTTGATACTGTACAAGTGCAAGAGCAAGCGACCGACTGGGTTTGCGGAGCGGCTGCAGTAGTCCAGCAGTTCGGTTTGGGTGGCGTAACCAGCGGCATCGCGGGTTTTGCGAATGTCTTGCTCAAAAGCGCTGATGAGGTCAGTCAGTAAATCAATCGGCAGTGCAAATTGCGTCAAAATCGCTTGCAAAGGTTCAAAAACATGGAGCCAGCGCATGGATGCTGACTGGTTTTGCGAAATCGCTAGCAAATCTGTGCGGTAAGCGTCCAAATCGTCCAAGCGTTGCTGTGGTGTTGCATCGCCTTCATCCGCCAAGTCGTCTGCCGTTCGCGCAAACCAGTAAATCGCCGCCACTGCTGGTCGCAGGTGCGGCGGGCAGAGCCATGAGGCGACGGGGAAATTTTCGTAATGCGAAACGCCAGTTAAGCCAGCTGAGCCAGTTGTGGCAGGACGGGTCATTAAAACGCGGCAATTCCTGTAATAGCGCGTCCCAAAATCAAGGCATGCACGTCGTGCGTGCCTTCGTAGGTGTTGACCACTTCAAGGTTAACCAAGTGCCGTGCCACGCCAAATTCGTCAGAAATGCCGTTGCCACCCATCATGTCACGGGCCAAGCGGGCAATGTCCAAGCTCTTGCCGCAGGAGTTGCGCTTCATGATCGAGGTGATTTCTACCGCAGCCGTGCCTTCGTCCTTCATGCGGCCCAAACGCAAGCAGCCTTGCAGTCCGAGGGTGATTTCGGTTTGCATGTCAGCTAATTTCTTTTGAATCAACTGGTTAGCGGCTAAAGGCTTGCCAAACTGCAGCCTGTCCATGGTGTATTGGCGAGCGCGGTGCCAGCAATCCTCAGCAGCGCCCAAGGCACCCCAAGCGATGCCGTAACGGGCGCTGTTCAAACAAGTGAACGGACCCTTGAGGCCGCGTACTTCGGGGAAGGCATTTTCTTCAGGACAAAACACGTTGTCCATGACAATTTCGCCGGTGATGCTGGCACGCAAGCCGACTTTGCCGTGAATGGCTGGGGCTGAGAGACCTTTGAAGCCTTTTTCCAGTACAAAACCGCGAATCGAGCCCGCATCGTCTTTGGCCCAAACCACAAACACATCGGCAATCGGGCTGTTGGTGATCCACATTTTGGAGCCTGACAAGCTGTAGCCACCTGGGACGGTTTTGGCGCGGGTAATCATGCTGCCAGGGTCGGAGCCGTGATTGGGTTCGGTCAAGCCAAAGCAGCCAATCCATTCACCAGACGCCAATTTGGGCAGGTATTTTTGCTTGGTAGCCTCATTGCCAAAGTCATGAATCGGCACCATGACCAAGGAGCTTTGCACGCTCATCATGGAACGATAGCCTGAGTCGATGCGCTCCACTTCACGCGCGGCCAAGCCGTAACACACATAATTAAGACCTGCACCACCGTAGGTTTCTGGAATCATGGAGCCTAGTAATCCCAATGAGCCCATTTCCCGAAATATCGCCACATCGGTCTTTTCATGCCTAAAAGCTTCTAAAACCCTCGGTGCCAGTTGTTCTTGGCAATAACTGGCTGCAGAATCACGTACCATGCGCTCGTCATCGTCCAGCTGTTGGTTTAACAAAAGAGGGTCGTCCCACTGAAAAGAAGCTTTAGAAGATGATTTGTGAGGTTTTGTCATGAGGCGCATTCTATAAAGTAAGTAAATTCATCAGAATCACAAGAAAGTTCACATAGAACGTCTAGTTTATTTGATGATTCAACCCTGTGCTAGGGGTGGGTTGTAATTTAGGCGACGGTCTCAGGTTAAAATCCCGAATTGACCAATTTTGAATGCAGGCTCAAAACAATTTGAGCAGCAAGTTTTTTCGATGCGCGGGTGGCGAAATTGGTAGACGCACCAGGTTTAGGTCCTGACGTCCGCAAGG
>CBDUEA010000205.1:0-4211 GCA_965365965.1 uncultured Polaromonas sp.
CACCGGCACATCGCGCCAGCCCAGCAAGACCTGACCTTCGGCCTTGATCGCACGCTCCATCTCCTGCACGCAAGCCAGACGGCTGGCATGTTCTTTAGGCAAAAAAATCATGCCGACACCGTACTCACCCGCTGGCGGTAAGGTCACACCCTGCTTGGCCATCTCTTCACGGTACAAGGCATCTGGCAGCTGAATCAAAATTCCAGCGCCGTCACCCATCAACTTATCAGAACCAACAGCGCCCCGGTGGTCCAAGTTCTGCAAAATTTGCAGCGCATTTTTGACAATGTCGTGCGATTTCTTGCCCTTGATGTGCGCCACAAAGCCCACGCCACAAGCATCGTGCTCATTGCCACCGGCATACAAACCGTTTTGGGTCAAATGCTCGACTTCTTGCGCATGGGTCAATGCCACGTCTGGAGTCGATAGGGTCGTTGAAGTCGTCGTGTTCATAGCGCAGTCCTCGGTCAGCAAATCTAGAAAGGATGCTGATTTTACTGCACTGCAACACGCATTTCAATATTTTTAATTGGGGTCAGATTATAATTAAAAATCAACCATTACATGTTCAATTAAATTAGGGACATGTTAAATTACTCTAAATTTTTAATAAATAGTATAGCAAACTATTGAATTTGTAAGCCGGCTATAAGAGGTATTACTCTACAGACTCACTTAAAGTCCTAGCCACTTTGGCAGCTCTCGCATCTTTGTTTCGGTGCTCATATCGAATGCATCGACACCAATGCGCTTTAGCAAATCTCTTCCCGCCTCTGTGCCTGACAAGGATTGCAGCTCTTTTTGTACCGCTGCAATTTGCTCGGCACCAACCTTGCCACTGGCCACCAAGGGGAAATAAGGCTGTTGTTCGCTCTTATGCAAAATGCGATAACTGCCTTCTTTTGCTATCTTTTTACCGACACCAGAATAAGAGGCAATAGCGCCTATTTCGGCAAATTTGTTGTCCAAATAGAAAGTTACGGCTTGTTGTTCACGTACATATTGGACATTTTCATTGCCTAAATCGATACCTTTGTTGCGCAGCTCAGCCGTACAAAATTTTGACATGTAAGCAATTTTTTCAGGCAGCACTATCTTTTTGCCTTTGATCTCAGCCAAGGTTTTGAACGGTGAATCTTTGGCAACGACGATGTAGCACTGCCCCTGCGGCTGCGCTGTAGCCACAAAGTTATAACCATAGTCGCGCATGGCACGTGCTGGGTAATCGCTGGGGCGCGCCATGACAAAAGCATACTTGCTGTTTTTAAGCACTTCTTCAAGCGTAGAGAATTCTCGCACAAAAACCACATTCACTTTGGTTTTCATGGCGCGTGCCAAAGCATCAGCCATCCCTTTGTACTTGGCAATCACTTGCGCATGATCCAAACCGCCTGAAGTACCTTCACTCACAGCCAGCACCAAATCGCTTTGCGCATGAACGGATGCAGACAACATGGCTGCAAGACAAAAGTTTATTCCTAAGTGAAGAGCCTTCATTGAATTCCATTTTCCTTATCAAATTACATTTAACCTTCTGTTTCAAGGCGTGTCATTTTGTAAGTTTATTGGTATTCAAATCGAAGGTACATGCTTGAAACTACCTACGCCTTTAGTACACAGTCAATCTGCATACCTTTTTTTAGAGTGCAAGTTTAATAAAATTAATAGCAAACTATTGAATAAATACAAAGACTATAGTCAAAATAGAGCTTAAATTCTTGTTTTAGAGGCTAATTGACTCGCCAATGTCGGTCTGCCCGCCGTCTCTTTGCTGACGCGCCGTTGCGTCAAATTTTGCAATTCCACTACAAACTTTGGCGACCCGAGTGCCCAACCACGCAAGACGGATTCAGTCAACGCTGTTCGTTGTTGCGTGCTGATACCTTGGCGCACCAGGTCGACGTAGGCTGCCTCCCGTGCAAAAGGCGTGTTGCCCAGCGCCCAATACAGCGCGTGTGGTGTGAGCAATTTATCATGCCGCAGCCCTGCGTAATGTGCGTAACTGGACCAAGGGTAGTCAGCCGCTTGCGCAGCGTTCGCCATCAGTCCAGCCCGCAGCGGGTTCAAGTCCATATACGCCATACAGGGTAGCAAATACGTCGCCGCCTCGAGCACGGTTGATTTGTAGCGACCCTCCCACAGCGTCCCTGTGCGCCCTTGCGCGGTGTTGAACCAGCGCACATAGCGCCGTCCGACCGCTTGCATCATCTGCGGCAGCCCATCGGCTGTTTCAGGCGTGGCCAGCAGGTGAAAGTGATTCGGCATCAGCACATAAGCGTGAATGGCGACTTTGAACTTTTGTGCATTTTCTTGCAGTACATCAAGCAGCATTTGGTAATCGGCTACAGTAGCAAAAATCGGCTGCCGATTGTTCCCCCGCTGAATAATGTGGTGCGGGAAGTTGGGTAGTGTTAAACGTGATAGACGAGCCATGTAGGTATTTTAATTTGTATCTGACCCTGATTATTTGTAGATGAGGAAAGTCATGCTAAGCGTTTCATCAACACCGCAAAACAATTTGCAAGAACGGCTTAAAGCGCGTCTTCAGGAGCGCCTGAGCGACCAAAACGTTGCAGACTTTCAGCGTGACGGTGCGGTTTGTATCCGCCAGTTGCTCAGCCCCGATGAGGTGGCGCTGCTCAGCAGTGGCATTGACGCCAACTTGGCTGAACCCAGCCCACGGGCGCTGGTAGCCAGCCGGCCGGACGACCCAGGCCGTTTTTTCGAGGATTTTTGCAACTGGCAGCGCATTCCGCAATTTGAGCGTGTGGTGCACGAGACGCCGCTGGCCTTAGCTGCCCAACGGCTGATGCAATCGTCCACCGTGCGCATGTACCACGACCACGTGCTGGTAAAGGAAGCTGGCACCCGTCAGCGCACGCCTTGGCACCAAGACCAGCCTTATTACAACATTGATGGGCATCAAAATATCAGTATGTGGATTGCTGTCGACCCTGTGCCGCGCGTGTCGACGCTGGAGTTTGTGGCCGGCTCACATTTGGGTCCGTGGCTCATGCCACGCACCTTCATGGATAACCAAGCCAAGTGGTTTCCAGAGGGCAGCTTGCAAGATTTACCTGATGTGGAGGCTGACCGTGCTGCCCATCGCATTGTGGGCTGGGAAATCACACCTGGCGATGTCGTGTGCTTTCACATGCTGACACTCCACGCTGCAGGCGGCTTTGCAGGGCCGGGACGTCGCCGCGTTTTCTCGGTACGCTTTCTTGGCGACGATATTCGCCACGCGCCACGCCGGTGGGTCACCTCACCCGAATTTCCGGGCTTGGCTGACACGCTAGCGGCAGGCGCGGCTATGGAGCATCCCTTGTTTCCGCTGTTGCTGGGTTGAGCCATACCAAGCGGCCCTAACCCATGCCACTTTTTTATTGGCATCAAAACCTTTTTATTTGAAAGCAAAAACGATGGACGAAGACGAACGATGCTGCGGTACAGGACACTGCATGATCAACACAGAAGGCGTTTGCTGGTGCGGCCAGCAATGGGACGGCGTCAAAATGTGTCCTCCAGCGGCGCAGGCTCCACCTGCCCTTGGCGATGCGTCTTTGCCGCGTACAGATGCCCAGACAGGAAACCCTGCTGATGAATGATCTTGAACAAGCACGTGGGCCGGCGCCATGGGCGACGTGGCTGGGTTACGCTGGACTGATCCCTTTTGTCGCACTGGCCTTGAGCCCGCATGTTTTACCAGCGGGTGCGCGCGAATTGTCCGTGATTGCGTTAATGGCTTATGCTGCGACCATCACCAGTTTTTTAGGGGCTATTCATTGGGGTTTGGCCATGCGCGATGCCCCAACCAAGAACTCAGTGCTGTTTATGTGGGGTGTGCTTCCTAGTTTGGTGGCTTGGATGGCGCTGTTGTCTAGTCCAGAGGTGGCGCTGTGTGTTTTAGGCGTTTTGCTGTGGGTTTGTTATGCGGTAGACAGCACCACTTACCCCAAATTTCAACTGCAGAGCTGGCTGCCCATGCGGTTGAGGTTGACGGTGGTGGCAAGTCTGAGTTGCTTTTATGCGGCAGCAAAATTGTCGCTTTAATTTGCTATATTTATAATAGCTAAATATTCAATAAATACGCCGGCTATCGGCAATATTAGCCTTAAAAAAACTCTTTTTAACTCACGTCAGCTTAAAACGAGTCTGCAGCAAGTCGTCAAGTCCAAACTGCGTCAACACCTCGCGCAAATGATCGGCGG
>CBDUEA010000206.1:0-4203 GCA_965365965.1 uncultured Polaromonas sp.
TGGCGTTTTCAGGTGCGCACGATGCGACCATTGCCGCAGTTGCCGCTGGCAAGGTGGAAGCTGGTGCTTTGAATATTTCAGTGTGGGAAAAGTTTGTTGCTGACAAAAAGGTCGACACCAGCAAAGTCCACGTGTTTTTCACCACACCACCGTATTTTGACTACAACTGGACCGTTCACGCCGACATGCCACTCGCCACCCGCGAAAAGCTCACCAAAGCGTTTTTAGCCCTGAACAGCAACACCCCCGAAGGCAAAGAGATTTTGGATTTGCAACGTGCGACCCGCTTTATTCCAACCAAAGTCGAAAACTACAAAAGCATTGAGCAAGCGGCACGTGGTGCGGGTTTGTTGAAATAAGTTTAGCTGCGTGCATTGATTGCATCCGTTATTGCACTTATTTACTATATTTTTAATAGCTAACTTTTGAATAAATACGCCGGCTACAGCCATATTTAACATGTTTTTAGCACTTTTTCACCGTTTTTTATGAAAATTGAGCTTCTGAACGTGTCTGGCCGCCATCCAGCGGCCAAAGCTGGCTCACCCGACGCCATCCGTGGGGTGAGCTTGCGGGTGGAGGCGGGGGAGCAGCTCGCCATCATTGGGCCGTCAGGCGCTGGCAAAACAACGCTGTTGCATCTGATGGCGTGTGCTTTGATGCCAAGCATCGACAACACGGCTGAGGCTGGCCAGCTATTGCTGAAGGGTCAAAACCCATGGCAATTGCCGCGATCTGCTTTACAGCGTCTGCGTGGTGAGTTGTTTTTAGCACCGCAAGTCCCCCCGTTGCCGCCGCGCCAGCGCGTGGTAAACGCCGTGTTGGCCGGTCGCTTGCCGCATGAATCTGTCTGGCGCAGCCTGTCACGGCTGTTTTATCCGCGCGATTTAGAACCCGCACACCAAGCTTTAGTGGGTTTTGATGTGAGTGACAAGCTGTTTGAACGGGTCGACCGACTCTCGGGGGGCGAACGCCAACGGGTTGGTTTGGCACGCGCTCTGGCATCTAGCGCGTCTTTGTTGTTGGTCGATGAACCGTTGTCCGCACTCGACCCCAGCCGCGCCCAACAAGCGCTTGACACCCTGACCACAGCGGCACGTGAGCGCGGCGCAACCTTCATCGCCACCTTGCACCACGTTGAGATGGCATTAGCCAACTTCCCGCGCATCATCGGTTTGCGTGATGGCGTGGTGTTTTTTGATTTGCCAGCAGGCCAGGTCACAAAATCGCTTTTGCACCAACTCTACGAACAACATTTGCAGGAATTGGACGGCCCAGCGCCTGAAGCCGTCATTACCTCACCTGATGCGACAGCGCCGGTGGTGATGTTGTGCCGCTGACACCCTTGCAATCCCAAGCCGCCTTGCGCGACCCGGCGTGGTTGAGCCGGGTGTTTTGGAGCTTGGCAGCCTTGGTTGTTTTGTGGCCGTTGTTTGTTTTGAGCGAATTCAAGCCCGCACAGCTGTTTGAACCGGGCGCTTTGAAGCCCACGCTGAACTTCATCGGTGATTTTTTTCCGCCCAAAACCGATCTTGATTTTTTAAGTATGGTAGCCCGTGAGACTTGGCGCACGGTGGCGATTGCTACAGCGGGTTTAACGCTGGCCATGGTCTTGGCGATTCCGCTGACTTTGTTGTCGGTGCGGGTGTTGTCTATCTCCGCTTTAAGTGGCCGCATGGCGTGGCTGCCGAGTGTTTTTCGTCACACGATTCGCGGTTTACTGATTGTGCTGCGCAGCGTGCCCGAGCTGGTGTGGGCACTGGTGTTTGTGCGCGTGGTGGGTTTAGGACCGACGTCCGGCGTGCTGGCTATTGCCTTGACCTACGGCGGCATGTTGGGCAAAGTCTATGCAGACATTTTGGAGAGTGGCGATACGCACGCTACACAGAGCTTGTTGCGCAACGGCTCTGGCAGGCTGCAGGCGTTTTTCTACGCCTTGCTGCCGCAGTCAGCGGCTGAGTTAACCAGCTACACCGTCTACCGCTGGGAGTGTGCGATTCGCTCGTCCGTGGTGTTGGGTTTTGTCGGTGCAGGTGGCTTGGGGCAGGAAATGGACTCGTCGATGAAAATGTTCAACGGCTCTGAAGTAGCAACCATGCTCTTGGTCTTTATGCTACTGGTATGGTTGGCTGACAAAGTGAGCGCTTGGCTACGAAAGGTGCTGGCATGACGCAAACGACCAATCAAGGAAGTGAGAACGGCCACACCCTCGCCTTGCCGCCCAAGCTCTTTGATGCGCGATGCACAGCTTGCTGGTTTTTGGCAGGCATGTTGCTCTTGGTTGTTGCCAGTTTTTGGTCACTGGATTTGAAGCGGGCACAATTTTTGTCTTGGCAAGCCTTGCAAAAAATGGGGCATTTTTTAGCCGAATTGTTTCCCCCGAATATAGAACCCGCTTTTCTCAAAAAATTGGGCTTTGCGACCTTAGAAACATTAGCCATGTCGGCACTGGGCACACTGATCGCTGTGGTGTTGGGATTGGTTTTAGCATTGCCTGCCAGCAAATCACATTCTGACGACCCCGCACGCTGGCGAGCTCTGACACGCCTGATGCTGAACGCTTTACGCAGCGTTCCTGAGCTGGTGTGGGCGGCGATGCTGCTCATCACCGTTGGTTTGGGGCCTTTCGCTGGCACCTTGGCCTTGGCACTGCACACCGCTGGTGTTTTGGGGCGCTTGTTTGCAGAGACGATTGAGAATGCGCCGGACGGCCCAAGTTTTGCCTTGCGCAGCCGTGGCGTGGGCGAAGGCCGCGTTTTTATCTACGCCACGCTGCCACAAATTGTGCCGCAACTCCTCAGCTACACCCTGTACCGCTGGGAAAACAACATCCGCGCAGCCACCGTTCTGGGCGTGGTGGGCGCGGGCGGTTTAGGGCAAATGCTGGCCTACCATTTGGGGCTGTTTCAAATGCAGGAAACCAGCTCGGTCTTGCTGGCGATGCTGCTCTTGGTGGCTGGGGTGGACACACTGAGCTACGTTAGCCGACGCTTGCTAGCACGCTAGACGTTCCTCGCTCGATACTTGTCTCTTATCAGACAAAAAATTTAGGTATTTAGCGCACAATGGACGCCATCCATAGGGAGGTTTTTTACCATGGCATTTATCTATTATGTAACACACATCCAGTTTGAAGCTGGGGCGATCAAATTACTCAAACAAGAGTGCGACCGTGTGGGCATCAGCCGCCCTTTGATCATCACCGATGCGGGCGTCAAAGCGGCGGGTATCTTGCAAAAAGCTTTAGATGCCTTGCCCGGCATGACGGTGGCGGTATTTGACCAAACCCCGTCCAATCCCACCGAAGCTGCAGTACGTGCTGCCGCCGAAGTTTACAAAGCACAACACTGCGATGGTCTGATTGCGGTGGGCGGTGGCTCGTCCATTGACTGCGCCAAAGGCGTGGCGATTGCCGCGACGCACGAAGGCCCACTCACCACTTACGCCACCATTGAAGGCGGCTCGCCACGCATCACGGAGCGTGTTGCCCCGCTGATTGCGGTACCCACCACCAGCGGCACGGGCAGTGAAGTGGCGCGTGGTGCAATTTTGATTGTGGATGACCACCGTAAACTCGGTTTTCACTCGTGGCATTTGGTGCCCAAAGCTGCGATTTGCGACCCTGAGCTGACTCTGGGATTACCTCCGCGCTTAACGGCTGCAACGGGTATGGACGCGATTGCACACTGCATGGAAACCTTCATGGCACCCGCTTTTAATCCACCCGCAGATGGCATTGGACTGGATGGTCTGCAACGCGCTTGGGCCAACATTGAACGCGCCACCCACCACGGCAGCGACTTGGATGCGCGCATGAACTTGATGAGCGCCTCCATGCAAGGCGCAATGGCCTTTCAAAAAGGCTTGGGCTGCGTGCACAGCTTGAGCCACAGCCTTGGCGGCATCAACCCGGGTTTGCACCACGGCACCTTGAACGCCATGTTTTTGCCGGCTGTTGTCAGCTTCAACGCCAGTGCGCCGTCGATTCAGAACGAACATCGCCTAGAACGCATGGCGCAGGCGATGGGTTTACGCTCAGGTAGTGACATCCCAGCCGCCATCAAAGACATGAACGCCCGTTTGGGCTTACCTAGTGGGCTGGGTGAATTGGGTGTGGAACGCGATTGGTTTGCCAACATCATCAAAGGGGCTTTGCTGGACCATTGTCACAAAACCAATCCACGTGTTGCAACAGCTCAGGAG
>CBDUEA010000207.1:0-4193 GCA_965365965.1 uncultured Polaromonas sp.
TCGCCGCTGAATTTGCCATTGCTCCAAAATGAGACACCCACACCGGGCTGGTGCAGACCAATCAAGCGGTCGCCTTTTTTGACATTGGGCAAGGCCGCTTGCAAGGTGGTTTGCCATTGCACGATTTGTGGCTCAGACAACGGCTCCAAGCGGTTCATTTCTTCAAGGGAGCGTTTGGCAATCGATTCACCGCTGAAGTTGCGCAAATAGTGCAACTCCAGCGCGAAAAGGTGCTTGTCAAAACTGGCGGGTTTGAAGCTGCTGGATACCCACAGGCTGGACTCATAGACGTCCAAGCCAAAAAAAGTCAGCTTGCCGGTGCCAGCCACCGACAACTTGGCATCAGAGACCATAGCACGCACATCGGCAGGCAGAGCGGCGTGCGCCGAAGCGGCGGCGAGCGACAGCACCGCGATGCTTAAAAATTGACTGGCTTTACGCATACAGTGTTAGATGTGATATTAGTGATTGAGAATGCAGGGAAGGGTCACACTTTTTGCAGCGTGAACTGCACCACATCGGTGTTTTTCTTGGCAAAAGCGGCTTCGCAATACGCCAAGTAAAACTCCCAAATGCGGACAAAGCGTTCGTCAAATCCCAGCGCCGTGACGTTTTGCTTTTCTGCCAAAAACTTGTCGCGCCACAAGCGCAGCGTGTGGGCGTAGTCCATGCCAAAGGCAAACTCGTCAACCACTTTGAAACCCGCCAGCGCCGCTTGGCGCTTGAACTCACGCGGGCAGGGCAGGCAGCCGCCTGGGAAGATGTATTGCTGGATAAAGTCGGTCGAGCCGACATAGCGGTCAAACAAAGCATCGTCAATCACAATGCTTTGGATGCAAACGCGGCCTTCGGGCTTGAGCAAGCGGTGGATGGTTTGAAAATACGTCGGCCAATATTCTTGGCCCACGGCCTCTACCATCTCTATCGATACAATCGCGTCAAACTTTTCGTCAGGCACGGCGGACTTGGCGGTGCCAATGTCGCGGTAGTCTTGCAAACGCAGGTCGACTTGGCTGCTTTTACCCAGCTTGGCCATGCGCGCATTGGCAAAAGCCAATTGCTCAGTGCTGAGCGTGACGCCAACGACTTTAGCGTCGAAATCTAGCGCCGCTTTTTCAGCCAAAGCGCCCCAGCCGCAGCCAATCTCCAGCACGTGGCTACCCGCTTGCACGCCGGCCATGCTCAAGGCACGGCGCACTTTGGCATGCTGGGCGGCAACCATGTCTTCTTGGTTGGTTTTACCGTTTTCAAACAGTGCGGAAGAATAGTTTTTGGTCTCATCCAGCCACAAGTCATAAAACGCATTGCCCAGGTCGTAATGGGCGTGGATGTTCTTTTTGCTGTTGGCCTTCGAGTTACGGTTCAACAGGTGTTTGATGCGGAAAAACAAGCGCCCTGTCCAGGTGCCATAAATTGCATCTTCCACCACAGCGCGGTTGCTGATGAAGACTTTGATGAGGTCGGTCAAGCTGGGTGTGCTCCAGTCGCCTGCGATGTACGTCTCGGCAAAACCAATGTCGCCCGATTTAAGCGCGGCGCTGAAGACGTGCCAATTGCGCAGTTTGAGCGTGGCGTGCAGCACGTCGGCACCGGCTTCACCAAAGCGGTGCATGCTGCCGTCGGGGAACTGCACGGTCAATGCGTCATGGCGCAAGCGTAGCAGCAGCTTCAAGGCGCTTTTGGCAGCGGCAGGCGCGTTGGCAGGAATTTGAAAGCGGGATGCAGTGACTGAGTTCATAGAACACCCGAGTTAAAAAATGAATGAAACATAAATCTAAAAGGAACAAAGAGAAACATAGCGAGTCAGCGAGACACAAAGCTGTCTGGCAGCTTGGGTTTGCGGTTAAAGACCACCCGTTTTCGCCACAACTTAAAGGCTTGCCAGTGAATGCGAAACACCACACCAAAAGTCATGGCGGGGTAGCGCCACACGGCTTTGCGAATGGTTTGTGGGGTGATGACTTCCAGCTCACCGCTGACGCTGGTTTCTAGCAGCGGGCCCGTGGCATCGTCATAATCCACCCGCGCCAAGGTGCGCTGGTTTTGGGTCACAAACTTGAAGCGGTATTGCCCCTGCACTTCACAAAAGGGCGAGACGTGAAAAACCTTGTCTGCCGTCAACTCAGCATTCCATGCGGGCGCATCGAGCAAGTAGCAGTGGCGCTCGCCAAAGGTGTTGTTCACTTCTGTCACGATGCTGCGCAAGCTGCCATCTGCACGGTGGCAATACCAAAAACTCACGGGTTTGAAGGTGTGGCCCAGCACCCGTGGGTAGCAGTGCAGCCAGACTTCGCCCGTCGCATCGTGAACGCCTTCTTGGTGCAAGAGTTCGTCCAACCAAGCCTAAGCATCGCCACGGACATCGCCATGGTCTTTGTCGTAAAAGCTCAGAGCCGACCAATGGTTACGGGCCAAAGACTGTATATTGGGTTGAGAGTTTTCTGACGCCCGCATAGCACGCATCGGCAGCATCAAAAAGTACGTGGGGTAAGCAAAGACATGAACCACAGGCTTGATGCGCTTGTGCCAAACGCGGCCAAAGCCGATCTGCGGCACTGGCCGCAGCGCGCTGAATCCGCTCAATCCGTTTGGCGCGATGGTTGATGTGCTCATGACGATGGCTTAGCGTTAAGCCGCAGCTTGCCAATTGAGCTCAGCCAGAACTTGCTGCGCCACGCTCAAACCTGCTTTCAAACCATCTTCATGGAAACCATAACCCATCCAAGCACCGCAGAAATAGGTGTTTTGCTGACCTTGCAGCGCTGGGATGTTGGTTTGCGCCCGAATAGCGGCCAAATCAAACACCGGATGGGCATACTCAAACGTGCCCAACACATGCTCAGCTGCAATCGGCTTGGCGGGGTTGAGCGAGACAACTACCGGTTGCTCAAACGGGATGGGTTGCAGCTTGTTGATGAGGTAATGCAGGCAAACGCTGGCCGACTCATTGGGCGTTGATTCAACCCGCTCATAGTTCCACGCCGCCCACGCGGCTTTGCGTTGTGGCAGTACGCTCGCGTCCGTGTGCAAAACGGCTGTGTTGGCTTGGTAAGCAATGGCAGACAAGGCGGCTTTTTCAGCGATGCTGGGTTGCTGCAAGAGCTGCAAAGCTTGGTCTGAATGTGTGGCGATGATGACTTTGTCAAAGTGCTCGATAAGACGATCTTCGGTCACCACATGCACACCACTGGCATCGCGGCGAATGCTATGAACAGGTGTGTTGAGCCGTTTGTCGGCAATTTTCGCAATGATTTTTTCAACGTAATGTTTAGCCCCGCCTGACACGGTCCACCACTGGGGCCGGTTGCTGACTTGGATCAGCCCGTGGTTGTGGCAAAAGCGGATCATGGTGGCGACTGGGAACTTCAGCATCTGGTCGGTCGGGCAACTCCAAATGCAACCCAGCATGGGGAGCAAGTACCAGTCCCGAAACTCGTTGCTGAAGTCATGTGCATGCAAAAATGCCTCTAACGGCTGCATCAGCGCCGTTTCTGTGCCGGATTGGGCGATGCTGGAGGCCAGTTTGTTGAAGCGCATCAAATCGCGCAGCATGCGCCAAAAAGCGGGCCGCAGCAAGTTACTGCGCTGGGCAAAAACGGTGTTCAGGTTAGAACCACTCCACTCCAACATACCCTTTTTAAGTGGCGCTTGAACCGAGAAGGACATGTCTGACTTGGCGGTATCAACATCAAGCTCGGCCAGCAGTTTGATCAAATTCGGATAAGTGCGTTCATTGAAGACCAAAAACCCCGTATCGATGCCATGTGTGACAGGGCCAGAAGCCGTGGGCAGGGTGATGTCCACCGTGTGGGTATGACCACCGAAGTAGCTGCCAGCTTCAAACAGCGTGATGTTGGCGTGGTCAACCAAGTTGTTAGCCGCGGCTAACCCTGAAATGCCTGAACCGATGATGGCAATGTTGTGAGCGGGTTTGATCATATTGAAGACACTGCAATATTGGCTGGAGATAAAGGTACTGCGACATGCTTGGAGGCGAAAACAACAGAGGAGGAGAAAACCCGCTCCAAGCTGGTAGCCATGGTCAAGCCATGGGTGTGATGTCGCAGTAGAAAGGGTGCCTTTTGTAGATGCATGTCAGTATTATAAAACGTATTGGTTGTTTTGCGACTATTTAGTATTAATTTACTCTATTTCGTTCTTTGCTGCTGTGCAAGCACTGGGTTGTTATCGAT
>CBDUEA010000208.1:0-4185 GCA_965365965.1 uncultured Polaromonas sp.
GGTGCCGACAACCAAACCAGGCTTAATCCCCGCCTCTTCCAGCACCTGAATGACGCCCACGTGCGCAAAACCACGCGCTGCGCCACCGCCTAATGCCAAACCGATTTTGGGTAAG
The DNA here is from genome assembly GCA_965365965.1 of uncultured Polaromonas sp. GTDB lineage: Bacteria > Pseudomonadota > Gammaproteobacteria > Burkholderiales > Burkholderiaceae_C > Aalborgiella. The sequence continues at coordinate 116 of CBDUEA010000208.1, forward strand.
CGCTTTACAACCACGGGCGGCGTGATGGTAGAGGGAGTTGGCGTTGGCACCGTCGATAGACTGAAGCAGCCTGCGAGCAAACTGACGCCCGCAGACAGAGCAAACCAGCTGCAAACCCTCACTGCGCGAGCCGACTTACGATAAATTGTGCGTGATAAATAAGTTTTGAAGTTATAATTAAGAATGATTCGCATTTGTAATTCGAAGAACATCATTAACTCTTGCTGAGTTCATGAATCTATTTTCTAAGATTTCGAGTTTTTTTAAGATAAGGACATGACTATGAAGAAGCGCTTAATTTCTATCGCCACCTTACTCGCCCTTGCTGGTGGAAGTTTGTTATCCGGCACAGCCGCAATGGCACAAAGCAAAGCGGCGGGTGAAAAAGTGTTGAATCTCTATTCGGCGCGCCATTATGCGACCGACGAAACCTTGTACTCAACCTTCACCAAGACCACCGGCATCAAAATCAACCGCGTGGACTCAGACGACGCTGGCATTGTGACCCGCCTCAAAGCCGAAGGTTCCGCCTCCCCTGCAGATTTGATTTTACTGGTCGACGCAGCGCGCCTGACCAAAGCGGATGCTGAAGGCCTGTTTCAGCCGATCAAATCCAAGCTGCTGGACGACAAAATTCCAGCTAACTTGCGCGCTGTAGCGACCCCTGAAGGTGTCACTTGGACCGGTTTCTCCACCCGTGCCCGCGTCATCATTTATGACAAAGTCAAAGTAAAAAAGGAAGACGTAGATACTTACGAAAAGCTGGCTGACCCGAAAAACAAAGGAAAAGTTTGCACCCGCTCAGGCTCACACCCGTACAACTTAAGCTTGTTCTCCACCTTGATGGAGCACATGGGCGAAGCCAAAACCGAGGTTTTCCTCAAAGGCATGGTCGACAACATGGCACGCGCACCTAAAGGTGGCGACACGGACCAGATCAAAGGTATTGCCTCTGGCGAATGCGCCGTTGGCTTGACCAACACTTACTATGTAGCCCGCATGATGCGCTCGAACAACCCTGAGGACAAAGCCGCGATGGAACGTGTCGGGGTGATTTTTCCCAACCAAGCAAGCTGGGGCACACACATGAACATCGCCGGGGGTGCCGTGGCTAAATATGCAAAAAACCGTGAGAATGCTGTTTTGTTCATGGAATACCTCGCCAGCCCATTTGCGCAGGACCACTTTGCCAATGGCAACAACGAATGGCCGACCGTCAAGGGCGTGAAAATCGAGAATGCTGCGCTTAAAGCCATGAGTGGTGGCGCTTTCAAAAGCGAGACGATTCCTTTAGCGGCTGTCGCCAAAAACCAGGTCAAAGTACAACAAATGTTAGATCGCGTTGGTTACAAATAAATATTCGGGGCGATACTATCCTCTTGCGTCATAATTGATGTTTACCTTTACGTAAACGTCAACTAAATATTGACACCCATATTTTTTATAACTCAAGAGGAACTCACCATGGACATCAAAGGCAAAGTATTCATTGTTACCGGCGGCGCATCAGGTTTGGGCGAAGGCACAGCGCGCATGCTGGCAGCCAATGGCGGTACTGTTGTTATTGCGGATATGCAAGCTGAAAAAGGCGAGCAAATCGCCAAAGACATTGGCGGCGCTTTCGTCAAGTGCGACGTCACCAGTGAAGCCGACGGTCAAGCCGTCGTTGCCAAAGCCCTGTCTTTGGGCAAACTCATGGGCTTGGTCAACTGCGCAGGCATTGCGACGGGCGAAAAAACCGTTGGAAAAAATGGTCCACATAACTTTGACGCCTTCAAACGCACTGTCACCATCAACCTGATTGGCAGCTTCAACATGATCCGCCTGGCCGCTGATGCCATGTGCAAAAACGAGCCAGAAAGCACGGGCGAGCGCGGTGTGCTGATCTCTACTGCTTCTGTTGCCGCCTACGATGGCCAAATCGGCCAAGCCGCTTACAGTGCGTCCAAAGGTGGCGTGGTCGGCATGACTTTGCCTATCGCGCGCGACCTGGCGCGTAACGGCATTCGCAACATGACCATCGCACCTGGCATTTTCGGCACCCCGATGATGTTTGGTATGCCTCAAGACGTACAAGACGCCCTTGCCGCAGCCGTGCCGTTCCCATCACGTTTGGGTACGCCGCAAGACTATGCCAAGCTGGCCAAGCATATTTTTGAGAATGACATGCTCAACGGCGAAGTGATCCGTCTTGATGGCGCGATTCGACTAGCTCCAAAATAATTAACTTTTAGTCTGCAAAAGCCTGCATATCGATGGATATGCAGGCTTTTTTATATTTAATTTATAGCAAACTATTGAATAAATACGCCGACTAAAGGCATATTTAAAGATTATTTAAGCAAAAACTATCTTTTTGACAGTTTAAACGACTTCTGCCTTGTTGTGCGCCAGCCTTAGAGTCCCCGCCAGCTATGCAACAATTTTATTAAAGTAACATGTATGTCATTTCTACCAGCCTAAGTACTTGCCTAATCATGAAAAAATGTCTTTGGATTTTCCCTTTTCTCATTGCACTGATCATCGCTGCTTGTGGCGGCAGCGGCAGTAGCGACGGCGTCACGGAAACCAATGCTTGTGGTGTCTTAGGGTTAGCCGATGCGCCAACAGCACCAGCGAGCAACACGACAACATCCGCCGCATTCCAGCTGTCTGACAAAGCTTTGGTGGCGGATGCCAAAATCGTCAACGGCACCATCTGCAGTACGAACAACAAGTCACCCGTGGTTGCGCTGCTGTTGTACTCAGGCAACACACAATACCTGTGCACAGGGACGATGATTTCTGCCAACAAGGTGCTCACGGCAGCACATTGTTTTGAGGGGGTCAACGCTGTAGAGGTGATTTTTGGAGTTGCAGACGGCACACTGCGCAGAACCCCAGCATCTGGTTGGGTAGTACACCCCAACTATACGAGAACTTCATTTGAATTACTCAACGACGTCGCTATCGTCAACATTGGTCGAGATTTGTCGCTGCCTTCACTGCCCATATCGACCAGCACGACGCCCAGCGCTGGCGACATCGCTTCCATTTTTGGCTATGGCTTGACCAGCGGCTCTGCTAGCGATGCGGGTGTCCTGCGCTCCGGCTCCATGAGAATTTCAGGCAACAGTGAAACCAGTATTACCGCTGTGTATAAAGCTAACCGCAGCAGCACTTGCTTTGGCGACTCAGGTGGTCCTTTGTTGTTTTCTGTAGGTGGCCAACCCTCTTTGGTTGGTGTGACCTCAACAGGCCTGCGAGATAGCAGCGCTGCAGAATGCAGTGTGAACGAGGAAGAGCGTTTCGCACGCTTGCAAAGCCCCGTCGTTGCCAATTTCCTGCGTTCAGCAGCCCCTGATGCCGTTTTCAAATAAATCAGCAGACAAATAAATGAAATGGGGGGGTTAAAAGTGCCCTGCTAGGTTGAATTTGCGAATCACAAGCAAATGGATGGCAATAGACACGATGCTCGGCCTCCTTACAATCAACCCATGGCCATCCCAGCAAGCTTTATTCAAGAACTCATCGCGCGCGCCGATGTGGTGGACATTGTTGGTCGCTATGTGCAGCTGAAAAAGGGCGGTGCCAACTTCATGGGGCTGTGCCCTTTTCATGGGGAAAAGTCACCATCGTTCAGCGTCAGCCCCTCCAAACAGTTCTACCACTGCTTTGGCTGTGGCAAAAATGGCAACGTCATCAGTTTTTTGATGGACCACGGCGGCATGAGCTTTGTGGAGGCCGTGAAAGACTTGGCTGGGCAATACGGCATGCAAGTGCCTGAAGAAGAAGGTTCACCCCAAGACCGTGCCCGCGCTGCTGAACAACGCCAAAAGCAAGCTACGCTGACCGATGTGCTTGAAAAAGCAGGTGAAGCTTACAGAAAACACCTTAAAAATACCCCAAAAGCGATTGAATACTTCAAAGGCCGTGGCCTGAGCGGCGTGATTGCCAAGCAATTTGGCTTGGGTTACGCTCCCGAAGGTTGGCGCAACTTGGCCAGTGTCTTTCCCAATTACGACGATCCCCTCTTGGTAGAGAGCGGTTTGGTCATCACCAGCTCCGAGCAAGGTGAGGAAGATAAACGC
>CBDUEA010000209.1:0-4177 GCA_965365965.1 uncultured Polaromonas sp.
TGGGTCATGCCAAACGCTGGAGAGCATCGGGTCTAAGGTGAAACTTACAAACATCGATATTAAGACGGCTGAAACGATGGTGATGCCAAACTCGTGGAAGAATTTACCCACAATCCCGCCCATAAAGCCAATCGGTAAAAACACGGCCACAATAGACAGAGTCGTCGCGAATACTGCCAAACCAATTTCTTTGGTGCCATCCATCGAGGCGACAAAGGGTGATTTCCCCATTTGTACGTGGCGTACGATGTTCTCCCGAACGACAATGGCATCGTCAATCAACAAGCCGACACACAAACTCAGCGCCATTAAGGTGATGTTGTTGATGGTGAAACCGAAAATGTTCATGAACAAAAAAGTTCCAATGATGGAGATTGGCAATGTCAACCCAGTAATGATGGTTGACCGCCAAGAGTTCAAGAACAAAAAAACAATCAAAATGGTCAACAAGGCGCCTTCAAACAGGGTGCTGCGCACGTTTTCAACCGCGACGCGAATCGCGCGTGAACTGTCGTTGATTTGTTCCAACTTCACGCCTGGAGGCAATTGTTTGGATATCTCAGTGAGTGCCGCCTTGAGACCATCTACCACCGCGATGGTGTTGTCGTCTTGTGATTTTTGAACCTGCAAAACCAAGGTGCGTTGTCCGTTGAACAAGGCCAAACTGTCAATTTCTTGTGCGCCGTCAGACACGCGCGCGACTTGGTCTACCCGGATGGGGCTGCCATTTTTGCGGGCAACAATGATCTCTGCAAAATCTTCAGGACGTTTCATGCGTGCTTCAATTTGCACCACACGTTCTTGCGCGAGTGAACGAATGGAGCCAGCAGGCAAGTCTTGGTTTTCATTGCGCACAGCCGTGGCCACTTGGTCTGCTGTGATGCCCAGCGCATCCATGGCTTGCGGGTTCAGGTAAATGTTGATTTCACGCTTGGTACCCCCAACCAGCGTCACGGAGCCTACACCCCGCACATTTTCTAAACGTTTTTTGAGGGTTTGATCCGCCCAGTTGGTTAACTCTACAGCCGTCAAGGGTTTGGTTTTTGCCGCCGGGTCAGGCAGTACCGCAAGCGACCAAATTGCGCGGCTGGAAGGGTCAAAACGTAAAACGCGCGGCTCTTTGACCTCGTCTCGGAAGGTTGGACGAATCGCAGCGATTTTTTCACGTACATCTTCAGCGGCTTTACGACCGTCGACATACAGTTGAAACTCAATGATGACCACGGACTGGCCTTCATAGCTGCGGGAGGTGAGGGCGCTGATACCCGCAATCGAGTTCACACCTTCTTCGATTTTTTTGGTCACTTCGCTTTCGACAATTTCTGGCGAAGCACCGGGGTACTCTGCGGTGATGACTACCACAGGCAGGTCGATATTAGGAAACTGATCAACCTGCAACCGCTGGTACGAGAAGAGCCCCAGCACCACAATGGCGAGCATCACCATCGTGGCAAATACGGGGTTTTTTAGACTGACTTGGGTAAACCACATGGTAAGTTTGCCTTCGGTTTACTTGGGTGCTTGGGTGAATTTGGTGATCGTGCCTTCTCTGAGTGCGCCTAGTGCGCCAGCAATCACCAAAGTGTTTTCACTAATTCCTTTGACGGCAACCATGGTTTCTGTTCGGCCATCTTTGCTCACATCACCGCGTTGGAGCAACTCTACGGGGCGGTGTTTCACGGTGTTGTTGTCTACAACTTGAACGTACGGCGTTGGCTTGTCGGTGCGTATGGTGCTCAGAGGGACGGATAGCGCTGATATTTTGGCAGTACCTAAGGTTCCCTGTGCAAACAAACCTTGGCGCAAACCCGTCACATTGCTGAGACTCAAATACACCAGCACACTGCGGCTACCCGCTTGTGCATTGGGGTTGATGCGAACAACTTGACTGTTAACGGGGGTGCTGCTGCCTTCAATTTGCAAAGCAGCGGTTTGTCCGACCTTCACGTTCAATGAATCGGCGGCGCTCATGCTGGCTTCTAGTTCTATGCGGGACAAGTCAATGACTTCAATGACTTTGGCATCAATGCCAACGCGTTCACCCGGCTGAGCCAAGCGCTGAGAAACGATGCCCGACAACGGTGCGCGCAAAACAGTGTCTTCAACCGCTTTTTTGGCCACGTCCACATTGGCTAATGCGGCACGGTGAGATGATTGCGCCGAGTTCAGTGTCGCCAATGAGGTGTCCAACGCGGTTTTGGAGATAAAGCCTTGCTCAACCAAGGCTTTGTTGTTGTCAAACTGACGTTGCGCAATGACAATTTGGGTTTTTGCGGCATCCGCTTGGTCCTGCGCTTGCTGCAGTCTGGCTGCATATTCTGTGGCGTCCACCCGCGCGATGATTTGCCCCGCCTTCACCGTATCACCTTCGCGTACTGTCAAGCCTTGCAACTCACCTGCTACACGCGCTTTGATAAACGCAGAGTTAGCCGCTTTCAGCGTGCCTGAGATGGGCAAACCTTGCGCTAATTCGTTCACTTGCGCCTTGATCAGGTCTGAGCTGGCCAATTCCACCACAGTTTGTGCTTTGGTATTGGCTTCGGCAGCCGCTATAACGGCCTCTTGTTGCGCTTTTCGCGCTGACAAGGCTTTCATCACACTCACACCCAAAGCCACCACAACCATGCCTGCAATCACCCATTTAAGCCAACGTTTCATAAATACAACTGTCCTTAAGTTTTAAATGGGGTAGTGGATGGAGCAGGGGTCGCAGGTTGCGTGTCGGTCTGCAAAACACCATGGATCAAAATGTCAGCTTGACTCTTGATAAATTCTTGCGGATCAAGCGGCATGCCTTGGCTGCATGGTCCGATGGAGTGCTGCCACATGGTCAAAAACATCAAAGGCGCAATCACGCTGTAGACCGCATAGTCCATGTTCAGCGTTCTAAACTCGCCACAGTCAATACCGCGCTGTAAAATCTTGCGGATCAGCTGGTGCCCCGGTTTAACCACAGTTTCTTGGTAAAAATCGGCCAGCGCTGGGAAGTTGCTGGCCTCAGACATGATGAGTTTCGTGATGCCGGATGCCTTGGTGCTGCCAAAGCGGTTCCACCACTCAAACATCACGTAACGCAACAATTCGGAGGTCGTGCCCTCAAAAGCTTCTAATTCCGCAGCGCCTTGGACAATGACAGAGGCAATGTTCTCGCGAATCACCGCTTCAAACAGCTCTTCTTTGCTCTTAAAGTACAAAAACAGTGTGCCTTTGGAGACGCCTGCTTTGGCCGCAACTTCTTCGGCGCGGGTGGCGGCATAACCTTTGGCGACAAACAAGTCCAAAGCCGCATCCAGCAACTCACCCGGTCGCGACTCCTTACGGCGCTCATGTTTGGCGCGGGCAGCTTGGCCTGTTTTGCAAATTAAATCGCTGAGTGACATGGTGTGTGGACGTGGCAGCTAGAGGTTGTCGGAGATGCGTATTTGTAGGGGTGCTTGTTAAAGTATCTGAAAACTTGAGAAAAACTCGCATAAGAGACTACTGTGCTCAAATGCGTTATTAATGACTCACTGGTTATTAATGTACGATGAACGCACCCCTTCGTCAAGTTACAACTTGTTGCCCTATAACTTTAACTGCCAAAATCAGCACAAACGTGCTGTGTGGGTAATAGTTGTGTAAAGTCAATCACATGCAAACTCCAGTTCCAACCAATTCCGATGCCCTTCAATCCATCACGCTGGGGGGTGGTTGTTTTTGGTGTCTAGACGCCGTTTACGCCCGCGTACGCGGTATCACCAGTGTGGAGAGTGGCTACAGCAATGGTCATGTCATCAACCCCAGCTACCAGCAAGTGTGTACGGGCGACACGGGTCACAACGAGGTGGTGCAACTGCGCTACAAGTCACAAGACATCAGTTTGACCGAGATTTTAGAAATCTTCTTCCTCGTGCACGATGCCACCTCATTGAACGCACAGGGCAATGATGTCGGTACGCAGTACCGCAGCGGCATTTATTACACGACCACCGAACAGCAGCAAGTCGCGCAAGACATGATCCGCCAAATGACGGCAGACAAGCTCTTCAACCGCCCCATCGTCACCGAAGTGCTGCCGCTGAGCAACTATTCCCGCGCTGAAGAATACCACCAAGACTTCTTTGCTAAAAACCCCAATCAGGGCTATTGCGTCGCTGTCGCCGGGCCCAAAGTGGCTAAATTGCGCAAGACATTTGCG
>CBDUEA010000210.1:0-4177 GCA_965365965.1 uncultured Polaromonas sp.
AATTACAACTGGATGAAGGCGCGTGAGGGCGTGATGTCGTCGCCAGTTTTGGGTGCAGACTTGCAAAAGCTGTACCCCATCAGCTTTGCCGACCAGTCAGACACCGCCACCTTTGACAACTGTTTAGAGTTGTTGACCATGGCCGGCTACCCGATCAGCCAAGCCGTGATGATGATGATTCCTGAGCCATGGGAGCAACACGCCACCATGGACGCACGTCGTAAAGCGTTTTACGAATACCATGCCGCCATGATGGAGCCGTGGGACGGCCCAGCCAGTATCGTGTTCACCGATGGCCGTCAAATCGGAGCGACCTTAGACCGCAATGGACTGCGCCCTAGCCGCTACTGCGTGACAGATGATGACTTGGTCATCATGGGCTCAGAGTCTGGCGTCTTGCCGGTGCCAGAAAACAAAATCGTCCGTAAATGGCGCTTGCAGCCGGGCAAGATGTTCTTGATTGACCTTGAGCAAGGTCGCATGATTGATGACGAAGAGCTCAAAGCCAACCTCGCCAACAGCAAACCTTACACCCAATGGATTGATAACTTGCGCATCCGCTTGGACGACGTGATCAACCCCGTTGCCGGTGAGGCAGCGCAAGAGCTGCAAGCTGGCGCAACAGCGCCTCAAAGCACGGGCATGGAGCGCGTCACGCCTGAGTTGTTGGATAGACAGCAAGCTTTTGGCTATACCCAAGAAGACATCAAGTTTTTGATGAGCCCAATGGCCGTCAATGGTGAAGAAGGCATTGGCTCCATGGGCAACGACAGCCCGCTGGCGGTGTTGTCGGACAAAAACAAGACGCTGTATAACTATTTCAAGCAACTGTTCGCGCAGGTGACCAATCCGCCGATTGACCCAATTCGGGAAGCGATTGTGATGTCTTTGGTGTCCTTCATCGGTCCGAAGCCTAACTTGTTGGACATCAACCAAGTTAACCCACCGATGCGCTTGGAGGTGAGTCAACCGATTTTGGACTTTGTCGACATGGCCAAGCTGAGTGATATTGCCACTTACACAAACGGCAAGTTTCACAGCTGTAAGTTGGACATCACCTATCCCTTGGCCTGGGGTGACGAGGGTGTGGAGGCGAAATTGGCCTCCTTGTGCGCACAAGCGGTTGATGCCATCAAAGGTGGCAACAATATCCTCATCATCAGCGACCGCGCTGTCAACGCAACACAGGTGGCTATTCCCGCTTTACTGGCATTGTCTGCCATCCATCAGCATTTGGTGCACGAAGGTTTGCGCACCAGCGCAGGTTTGGTGGTGGAAACCGGTTCTGCCCGCGAAGTACATCACTTTGCCGTACTGGCTGGTTACGGCGCAGAAGCCGTCCACCCCTACCTCGCGATGGAAACACTGCAAGCCATTCACAAAGGCTTGCCGGGTGATTTGAGTGCCGACAAAGCCATTTACAACTACGTCAAAGCGATTGGCAAGGGTTTGTCCAAAATCATGTCAAAAATGGGCGTCAGCACCTACATGAGCTATTGTGGTGCGCAGCTGTTTGAGGCGATTGGCCTGAATTCTGAAACGGTCAACAAATACTTCGCCGGCACCGCCAGTCGTGTTGAGGGTATTGGTGTTTTTGAGATTGCTGAAGAAGGCATCCGCATGCACCAAGCCGCTTTTGGTGAAGATCCTGTGTTGGCTAATCGGTTGGACGCCGGTGGCGAATACGCTTGGCGCGTGCGTGGTGAAGAGCATATGTGGACTCCGGATGTCATTGCCAAGCTACAGCACAGCACCCGCTCAAACAACTGGAGTACCTATAAAGAGTACGCCCAGTTGATCAACGACCAATCCAAGCGTCACATGACGCTACGTGGTTTGTTTGAGTTCAAAATCGATCCGAGCAAAGCCATTCCCGTGGAAGAAGTCGAGTCCGCCAAAGAAATCGTCAAACGTTTCGCCACGGGTGCGATGTCTTTGGGATCGATTTCGACGGAAGCGCATTCCACACTGGCGATTGCCATGAACCGCATGGGCGGCAAAAGCAATACCGGTGAGGGTGGTGAAGATCCAGCGCGTTACCGCCAAGAACTCAAAGGCATCCCCATCAAGCAAGACCAGACCATGTCTGACTTGCTGGGTAAGGAAGTGTTTGAGGTGGACTACCCGTTGAACGAGGGTGACTCCATGCGCTCCAAAATCAAACAAGTCGCATCAGGCCGCTTTGGCGTGACGGCAGAGTATTTGAGCAGTGCGGACCAAATTCAAATCAAGATGGCGCAAGGTGCCAAACCGGGTGAGGGCGGTCAGTTGCCAGGTGCCAAGGTGACGAATTACATTGGCAGACTGCGCCATTCTGTGCCCGGTGTGGGTTTGATTTCCCCGCCACCGCACCATGACATTTACTCGATTGAAGACTTGGCACAGCTGATTCATGATTTGAAAAACGTCGCGCCGCACGCTGACATCAGCGTCAAATTGGTGGCCGAAGTGGGTGTGGGCACGATTGCCGCAGGCGTTGCCAAGTGCAAGGCCGACCACGTGGTCATTGCGGGGCATGACGGCGGCACGGGTGCATCGCCTTGGTCAAGCATCAAGCATTGCGGCAGCCCGTGGGAGATTGGCTTGGCTGAAACCCAGCAAACTTTGGTGCTGAACCGCTTGCGTGGTCGCATCCGCGTGCAGGCAGATGGTCAAATGAAAACCGGTCGCGATGTCGCCATTGGCGCGTTGCTGGGTGCAGACGAATTTGGTTTTGCAACCGCGCCACTGGTGGTGGAAGGCTGCATCATGATGCGCAAATGCCATCTGAATACCTGCCCCGTGGGTGTAGCGACGCAAGATCCAGAATTGCGTAAAAAATTCTCCGGCAAGCCTGAGCATGTGGTCAATTACTTTTTCTTTATTGCTGAAGAAGTGCGACATATCATGGCGCAGCTCGGTGTGCGTAAGTTTGATGATTTGATTGGACGCGCCGATTTGCTGGACATGAAGCAAGGTATTGAACATTGGAAAGCCCAAGGCCTCGACTTCGGCCGCTTGTTTGCTGTGCCACAAGTACCTGCTGATGTGCCACGTTTTCACGTTGAAAACCAAGAGCACGGTTTAGAACGCAGCTTGGACAATGTGCTGATTGAAAAATCCAAAGCCGCGATTGAACGCGGCGAGAAAGTGAAGTTCATTGAAGTGGCACGCAATGTCAACCGCTCCTTGGGAGCCATGCTCTCTGGCGCGTTGACCAAAGCGCGTCCTGAAGGTTTGCCGGATGACACGATTCGTATCCAGCTTGAAGGTACGGGTGGTCAGTCCTTTGGTGCTTTCTTGGCCAAGGGTATCACGCTGTATTTGATTGGCGATGCCAACGATTACACCGGCAAAGGTTTGTCGGGCGGTCGCATTGTGGTGCGCCCAAGTATCGACTTCCGGGGTGATGCAGTGCGCAACACGATTGTTGGCAACACCGTGATGTATGGCGCGACCAGTGGCGAGTCCTTCTTCAGCGGCGTGGCAGGTGAACGCTTTGCGGTGCGTTTGTCCGGTGCAACCACCGTGGTGGAAGGTACAGGCGACCACGGTTGTGAATACATGACCGGTGGCACCGTGCTGGTTTTGGGTAAAACAGGCCGCAACTTCGCTGCAGGTATGAGCGGCGGTATCGCCTATGTGTATGACGAAGACGGCCAATTTGCATCACGTTGCAACACAGCGATGGTGAGCTTGGAGCGTGTGTTGTCAGATGCCGAGCAAACCGCGACCATGGACAAAGCGATTTGGAACAATGGTCAAACAGACGATGCGCAACTGAAAAAATTGCTCGAAGACCACAACCGCTGGACGGGCAGCAAGCGTGCTCGGGAGTTGTTGGATGACTGGAGTACAGCACGTGGCAAGTTCATCAAAGTCTTCCCGATTGAGTACAAACGTGCTCTAGGAGAGATGGCGGCAGCGAAATTGAAAAATGAGTTAAATGCAGCATCAAAATCGACAGTAGCCGTCAAAGATGTTACCTCTTCAGCTGTTAAAAAAGTAGCAAAAGAAGCGGGAGCTGTAGCTGCAAAATAACGCCATAACTTGAGATTAGAAAAGTAAAGATTAAGGACACATCATGGGTAAAGTTACTGGCTTTATGGAATTTGAGCGTTTGGAAGAGGGCTACAAACCCGTTGCAGAGCGACTCAAAAATTACAAAGAATTCGTCATTGGCTTGGATGACAAGCAA
>CBDUEA010000211.1:0-4155 GCA_965365965.1 uncultured Polaromonas sp.
CGGCTGACCCGCGCCAGCATTTTGAAGGCGCTGTGCAGGTCGTCGGTCGCAATGCATTGGATGGCGGCGTGCAGCTCGTGCAGCATCAGCTTCATCCACAACTCGCTGGTTTGGTGCTGGATGATGAAAAGCATCTCGTTGTGGTCGGGCGAGCGCGGGTGTTGCGCGTTCAAAATCGCGTCCAGCTGCAAATAGTCGCCATAGCTCATGGATTGGCTGAAATCCATTTGCGCGCCTTCTTGGGCGGGGTTGAGCGGTTGATTGACGGCTTGATTTTGGGGCTGATTCGCTTGTGAGTCTGCCCCATGTCCCATCTTTGTGTACCTTGCCGTCACCCGCACGGTAGTCGCCAATCACGCCACGGGCAACCAGGGCTTGCACGATGGCAAAAGCACCCGAGTCTCCGCCTAAGCCGGCGCCATGTTCGCGCGTCAAACAGACTTGCGAGCCGCGTTTGTCGTGGTCCAGCGGAGTTGCCAAGCCAATGCCAAAACCGGCGCAGCGCTCGTCAACCAGTTCAATGAATAAATCTGTCAAAGCCAATGATTTTTTGCGCAGTGCCGCCATGCCACCCAGCGCTTGTGCTGCCATGTACACGTCCAGCCCGCAGTCCAGCGCAGCCATGTTGATGATGGGCTGTGTACCGCACAGGTAGCGGTTGACGCCGGGGGCGGGACGGTAGTCGGGGGTGAAGTCAAACGGTGTGGCATGGCCCCACCAGCCGGCCAAAGGTTGCCAAAAGCGCTCCGAATGTTTGGTGTTGACCCACACAAACGCTGGGGCACCGGGGCCACCGTTGAGGTATTTGTAGCCACAGCCAATGGCAAAGTCGGCTTTGGCAGCCTTTAAATCGACTGGCACGGCACCGGCGCTGTGCGCCAAGTCCCAGACCGTCAAAATACCGGCGGCATGCGCCGCTTGTGTCACAGCGGCCATGTCGTGCATCGCGCCGGTGCGGTAGTTAACGTGGGTGAGCATCAAAATCGCCACGTCTGCTGTCAAAGCGGCCGCAATGTCATCTGGTTCGACCAATTTCAAGGTGTAGCCGCGCTCTTTGCACAAGGCCTCTGCGATGTACAAGTCGGTCGGGAAGTTGCTGCGCTCGCTGACAATCAGTTTGCGAGATGGTGAATCTTCAGCAGCGATGTTCAGCGCCGCGCTCAGCACTTTGTAGAGGTTGATGGAGGTGGTGTCGGTAGCGACGACTTCGCCCGCGCTCGCACCAATCAGTTGGGCGATTTTGTTGCCGACTTTTTGCGGTGACTCAAACCAACCGGCGCTGTTCCAGCTGCGAATCAAACCTACGCCCCATTCTTGCGTCACCACCTCGGCGACGCGGGCGGCCGTGGCTTTGGGCAGCACGCCCAGCGAGTTACCGTCGCGGTAAATCTCCCCAGATGGCACGGAGAAATGGTCTTTGAGGGCGCGGAAAGGGTCTTGGGCGTCCAGTTGTTGGCAGGTTTGAAGGGTGGTCATGGTTGTATCCATAAATAACGTTAATCTAGAGATCGCAAAGTCTCGCGAACGGGCGATGCATCAGCGCGCGTGAGTTTGAGCGGCAGCGCAATCAACTCATAGTCGCCTTCGGGGACGTCGTCCAACACCAAGTTTTCCAGCACCCGCAGGTCCAGTGCGTGCAGACGTTGGTGCGAGGGCAGGGTTTGGCTGTCAGCAGGGTCAACACTGGGCGTGTCCAAGCCTACAAGCAGCAACTTATTTGCTATTGAATGTATAGCTAAATAATCAATCAATTCGCTGGCTAAGGCTGTAAATTCACCCCAATCTTGGGTGGCGACGCGACTCGTGCGAATCAGCACCCGTTCTGGCAGGTCGTGCAGGGCGTGGGCCACGTGTTCTGGGCGCACCAGTGGGCCAACGTCCAGGCAATGGATCACCCGGCAGCGGCCCAAATAGGGCGTCAAGCTCAGCTCGCCAGAAGTCGCACCCCCAGCAGCGTAATGCAGTGGGGCGTCCGCATGCGCGCCGGTGTGCGGCGACAGGGTGATGCTGTTGACGTTGACGGGGCAATCAGGCGACAAACTGAAGTGCAAGCGTTGCGAATAAGGCGTGTCGCCCGGGAAGACAACTGCTGTTTCGTCAAGTGATGGTGAAATATCCCAAATTTTTTGCATACTCATTTCACACTGTGGTATTTGGTTTTGTATTTGGTTTGTTTTTGTGAGTTGCAAAGGTATCATTGCTATAGCGTGCGTGGTGTCGCTTATTTCCAACACGCATGGAGGGACGCTTAAATATGCGCGTGCTCAGCTAGTAAGTACATAGTAGGGCATATGCATAACAATGGCGTGTGTAAATCTACCCGGGTCTCTAAACGATAAAAATCGAGACAAGTCAATACATTTAGCGAGGTTCATCCCATGACAGCAAAATCAAAGATCATTTACACACTCACCGATGAAGCGCCTATGTTGGCGACTTACTCATTTTTGCCTATCGTGCAGGCCTTTACCGCAGCCGCAGACATTGACATTGTCAAGAGCGACATCTCAGTAGCTGCCCGTATCTTGGCCGAGTTCCCGGAGTGCCTCACCGCTGAGCAAAAAGTACCTAACACCTTGACCGAGCTGGGCAAACTGACCCTGCTGCCAGACACCAACATCATCAAGTTGCCAAACATCAGCGCATCCGTCGGCCAGCTCACGCTCGCTATCAAAGAGTTGCAGTCCAAGGGCTATGCGATTCCTGACTATCCCGATGCGCCTAAAAACGACGAAGAAAAAGCCATCAAATCTCGCTATGCCCGTTGCATCGGCAGTGCGGTGAACCCAGTTTTGCGCGAAGGCAACTCTGACCGCCGAGCCCCTTTAGCCGTGAAAAACTACGCCCGCAAAAACCCACATTCCATGGCCGAGTGGAGCCAAGCGTCGCGAACCCACGTCTCACACATGCACAAAGGTGACTTCTACCATGGGGAAAAGTCCATGACCTTGGACCGTGCGCGTGATGTGAAGATGGAGTTGATCACCAAAAGCGGCAAAACCATCGTCCTCAAACCAAAAGTCGCTCTGCTGGATCGTGAAGTGATCGACAGCATGTTCATGAGCAAAAAGGCGCTGGTGGAGTTTTACACCAAGGAGATTGAAGACGCCCACAAAACCGGCGTGATGTTCTCCTTGCACGTCAAAGCGACCATGATGAAGGTCTCTCACCCGATCGTGTTTGGTCACTGCGTCAGGATTTTTTACAAAGAAGCGTTTGAGAAACACGCCAAGTTGTTTGATGAGTTGGGTGTGAACGTCAACAACGGCATGGCCAATTTGTACGAAAAAATTGCCACCTTGCCGCAATCCAAGCAAGATGAAATCAAACGTGACTTGCACAAGTGCCACGAGTACCGCCCTGAGTTGGCGATGGTGGACTCTGCCAAAGGTATCACCAACTTCCATTCACCCAACGACATCATCGTGGATGCCTCCATGCCCGCCATGATTCGCAATGGCGGCAAGATGTGGGGCGCCGATGGCCGTTTGAAGGATGCCAAGGCGGTGATGCCGGAGTCAACCTTTGCGCGTATTTACCAAGAGATCATCAACTTCTGCAAATGGCACGGCAATTTTGACCCGGTCACCATGGGCACCGTGCCGAACGTCGGTTTGATGGCCCAGCAGGCCGAAGAATACGGCTCGCACGACAAGACCTTCGAGATTTCAGAAGACGGCGTGGCCAACATCACAGACATCGCCACGGGCGAGGTGTTGTTGTCGCAAAACGTCGAAGCCGGCGATATCTGGCGCATGTGCCAAGTGAAAGATGCACCAATTCGCGACTGGGTGAAGCTGGCCGTCAACCGCGCACGCAACTCTGGTATGCCGGTGGTGTTCTGGCTGGATGCCTACCGCCCGCATGAAGCGCAGCTCATCACCAAGGTCAAAATGTACTTGCATGAGCACAACACCACGGGTTTGGATATCCAAATCATGAGCCAAGTGCGCGCCATGCGTTACACCTTGGAGCGCGTGGTGCGTGGCCAAGACACCATCAGTGCAACCGGCAACATTTTGCGCGATTACTTGACCGACTTGTTCCCGATCATGGAGCTGGGTACCAGCGCCAAAATGCTCTCCATCGTGCCGTTGATGGCTGGCGGCGGCATGTACGAGACGGGTGCTGGCGGTTCTGCTCCCAAGCATGTGC
>CBDUEA010000212.1:0-4151 GCA_965365965.1 uncultured Polaromonas sp.
GTATTTGAGGTCAAGGCCAAGCGCTTCAACAGCCTCAGCAACCAGAGACAGCGCAAACGGTGACAGGTTTACGACCAGCTGGTAAACCATCCAGCGCGCTACGGAAATCATCTTCTTGTCGCTACCTTCTTTGCTGGACTTATGACGCCAAGTGCTTTGCGAATAGCATCGAATTTTTCATCGTCTTTATCAATACGATTGTGGTCTGGTAGAGAGTTGAATCGCAATGCCAACTCTGCGTCCGTCCAAATGGACTTGGCGTGATAAGCAACAAAAAAACAGGCTAATTTTTCGTAAGTTAGTGTCTCAAGATCAGTTTGTGGTCGAGTAACAAATCGTTGGCGCACTTTTTGGATTTGAGTCTTTGTCAGTTTGGGTGTCCACAAATCACGATGGATCCCAAGTTGACAAGCCATTGCATAGCCCGCTAGACCTGTCCCTCTATCAACACCCCCTCCTTGCCAGTGCTGAAAAAATGAGTTCAAAATGGCTTTAGAAACCGGCGTTGGCGCTTTTAGTCGCTTACGAGCATTTGTCCATGTCCAAGTTGCAATGCTCCTGATGGTCGGATCGTCATGAAATAAATTTGGTTCTATCAAATCAATAGGAATTGCCGCGACGAAGTTCTGGGCACGCTTTTCAAATTCTGAACCATTCCATAGCATTCCCATGCAAATCAGGAGTCCACGGCCAACGACTTCTTTATTTTTATCTTGGAGCAATAACTTTACTTCGGCATTTCCTTCTGGACTCAACCAGTATTCGATGGGCTTCTGGAACGCGGCGATACCCGCGCAGGTATTCATTAACCAGGAACCCGTACGCTCTCCGATTGATATTAGAAGTTCCCATGCTTGGCTATATAACTCCTCGCCATAGGGCCCTCTGCTGAGCGATTCCCAATCATCGGCAGTGTGGCACCCGTGTGCAAAAAACGCAATCAGCTGCAACGCAGCAGAAATTGTGGAGGGTGAAGCCTTACCCTCCTCCACGAAGGATTGAATTAAACGTCCCGCTGCACCGCCCAACTTCTTGCCTGAGCTGGCCCCAGTTTTTTCGACTACGTTTCTAGCCTCAGCAGCTAGACGTACGCTGTTCCCTAATGAAATTAGCTCAACTAGCAATGGCTCTGCTCGCTTGCGCGCCAATACAGCTGCCATTGGAATGACTTCCTTCCACTCCTCAGCTAATAAATACGTTGCTAACGGTGTCAAAACGGTATCGTCTTGGTGAAATTGTTGGTAATGCCCTTCCGTGACAGCGACCGCAGCCAAATACTCTTGAAATGTAAGGTGCCGAAATTGATAAAAAGGGACTGTACGGCCCCCTTCCATTTGGTGGCCGGCTTCCAATAACAAGCTTGACCTCAATTCAACACGCTTTAGGAAATCATATGGACTATCTTTTGCGTAGCGTTTGATGTTTGGATGCTTTTCACGTGCTTCTTGAAGCAATTTCAGTAGCTCTTTCTCAGTGGCTGTCTGCTTGCCCTCGCACATTAGCTGAAAAGCAACATATGCAAGCTGTGGAACTGCCTCTTTGGCATTTAGCGACTCATGCCCCTTTATGTTCCATGTGTCTAACAGGACATCTACAGCTCTCCCATACAAGCTGACCCGATCAGGCGGAAGTCCTCCTGCGCCATGCTTCACGACTAATAGCATCGTTAAAAGTAGTGGGTTTTCTGCAAGGCGACGTAACGAGCTATTTCTAATAATTGTTCCTGCAACATCTTTACCTTCCGCAATAGCGGCTGGGGTGTCGCCGGCCATAAGTAGGTGCCAGTGGCGGCACAACAATTCAATTGCTGTGGGTGTCAACGGTGCAAGACGCCAGCGTTCGCAGAATCGAGAAAGTGTCGGTGCAACCAAATTGAAGCCCGCTTCGCGACTTGTAACCACAATTCGGGTTTGCTTGTATTGATCCAAGAACGACTCAAGGTGTTCAACGAATGTAGTTCGATCAGCGTCGTTGTGAATTTCATCGAGGCCATCAACAAGAAGTAGAACTTGTCCCTTCTTTAACATTGGCACTAATGCATTAGACAAGCCGGTCAACTGAGGCTGCCCAGTGATGTCCCCTATGTTTTTAAGTAATGTCTGAATCGGTAGGCGAATGTGATCTCGCCACTCACGACAACGAATGAGCACTGGAAACAACTGAAGGTTTGGTAATTCATCAGTACTTGCTTTGCGGCGTGACGGGTCGGCATAAGCGACCGCAAGACGCTTCAGAAGTAGGGTTTTACCGCCGCCTGGTAAAGCTAGAAGAGCGAACCGTTTGTTCTTGGCAAGGGCTTTTCCGAATGGCACTGCGGCACTATTTTCTTTCTGCCATCTTTCAAGCTTTGCTGTGGCTTCTGGATCAGCAGGTGAATATTCCGGTGGGCAGGCAGAGACGTCTAATGGAACAAAGAGTCGCTCCAAATCAAATTTTCGTTGCCCTGTATCCAAATCCGCACTGACCCCCTCAATGGTCATTTGTCCGCAATCTCCGACTAAGAAAGAGCGGTAGTCCTCAAGGACAGTATTCGATACGTTGGAAATTGAACTTTTACTTCGGACGGACTTTTTGGATGTCGCCTGCGGGAAGTGAGTGAGCAAGAATTCAGCAAGATCGCCATGAGCCTTGCCAAAGCTCAAAGGCTCTACAAAACCTAACCATGCAGGATCGGAGTGCCTCCCTGCAACATCATCTTCGCGAGTTAGCGCAATGTGCTGTGGGGTTAGCGCCTTAAGCGTCGTTCGTAACCACTTTACGAGAGCGGAAAAATTTGGGTCTGCCAAAGTATCGCCACATCCAATAAACAACAGGTGCTTGAATGAAGCGAGCGCCCTTTGCACTAAATCACGTACCTCATTGCTCTGAGTGGTTTCGTAATCCCGAATACCCAGAATGCAAGAACTCGGAAGGTCCCATGATCCGTGCAAATGTAGGATCGATGGATTCTTCCTTTGCATCCAAGACAACACCTTTTGCGTTTCGGAAATTTGTATTGCAGGCAAGCCTGTAACAATTTCCAAAAGAGGGTCGTAGTTGAGAGTACAAATTGGAATACCTTGTGAAGCCATTGCCTTCAGTGCTGTACTCAATTCCGTATTGCTGGGTTGTACAGAACCGAATACTTCTTCCAGCCATCGCGCATAAACTGGATCGCCTGGGGCTCCTAGCTTACGTCCTACGAATTCAGCCGCCCCCAACATGTCATCCATATCAGATGAGGTAAGCAGATTGCTCCATGTTGTTAACTGCGTATCCGAGACCTTCCCTCTTTTATGTGCGTAATCGAACCCACTCTTGATGAGGCCACTCCAAGACGGTACCGCATTGCTGGTTAGCCCCATGCTCACCCCTGTTCCGACCACGACAACAAGTTGTCCTTGTCTTGCAGACTCAACGATTTTTTCCATTGGGCCGAGAGCTGGTCGCGGTGTGCGAGTAGTCGCTTTTGTTGGAGATGTATTGAGCTTTTTGGGCACTGTTTTTCCCTGTACTAGATTTTTTCTACGCTGAAAATGTATGCCAAAAACAGCATTCATCTACCCAGCAGACAATGCGTTTCGCGATTAAATGGGGTGATTTCCCCGGGCGCATTAGCAACGCTCGCTGCTGCCAGCGTTTCTCTGAATCTGCCTCCACGGCGTACCCCAACTAAGAGTTTGTACGTAGCCCGAGTAGCCGCCACATAAAACACCTGCGCCGCTTCCCTCCCATCTGCGCCGGGCGCAGGCATACGCCCCACGCCGTGTAGCGCCGCCGCCACCCTGTCTTGTGGTTCAGTTTTTCTTAACACTTGGTAACAGGCGACCATGCGACCAAAGTGGCTTCTATCGTCGAGTTGTGTGCGAATTTATTGAAGGGAATGTTCACGTTGTCTGTCTCCAGAAGCCGCATCGCCATCCGCTTTACAAGGCGGGGCGCAGTAAGGTGGCAAAGCGTGATGGCCGTGTGCGTGACAGCCGCCTGCGCGTGGGCAAAACCGGCAGATGCAGCCGTAACACCTATATTTTGCAAAAAAGATAGCAATAAATGCAACACCAGCATGCGCAAAAAGCCTATTTCACTGATTTTTTCGCTTCATCCCGCAACAAGTGCCCCAGCGGCAGCGCACCGCTGACTTTGACTTCGCCGAGCGAAAAGCTGGCGTGCAG
>CBDUEA010000213.1:0-4124 GCA_965365965.1 uncultured Polaromonas sp.
TGGTCGGCTTGATTCCAGCCTGCGAAAACATGCCCAGCGGCAAAGCCGTGAAACCGGGCGATGTGGTCACCAGCATGAGCGGCCAAACCATTGAAAACCTGAACACCGACGCCGAGGGCCGCTTGGTGCTGTGCGATGCGCTGACCTATGCCGAGCGCTTCAAACCCGCCGCCGTCATCGACATCGCCACCTTGACCGGGGCCTGCGTCATCGCGCTGGGTGCTGTGCGCAGCGGCATGTTCAGCGCCAACGACGCATTGGCCAAAGCCTTGTTTGAGGCGGGTGAGCGCAGTGGCGACCCCTGCTGGCGTTTACCACTGGACGACGAGTACGGCGAAGGCCTGAAGTCCAACTTTGCTGACATGGCCAACGTGGCTGGCCGCGCGGCAGGCTCGGTCACCGCAGCCAAGTTTTTGCAAAAATTCACCGCCAGCTACCCGTGGGCGCATTTGGACATTGCAGGCACAGCTTGGAAGAGCGGGGCGGTCAAAGGCTCTACCGGCCGCCCAGTCGCCTTGTTATTGGATTATTTACTCAATTTTACATCAAATTTGCATGTAGCCGGCGTATTTGTTGATGATTTAGCTCCTAAAAAAGTAGCTAAAAAGACAGTAAAAAAAGCTACAAAAATCGCTTGATCGTCGGGTTTTATGACTGAAATCTCCTTCCACGTCAACGCACCAGACAAGCTGGACTACGCCTGCCGTCTGTTGCGCGCCACGCAAAAAAAAGCGGCAAAGGTGCTGGTGTGTGCGTCGCCAGAGGTGCTCAAACAGCTCAGCCAGCAGCTGTGGGCTTTGGCTCCTACGGAGTTTTTGCCGCATTGTTTGTCAGATGCGGGGCAAGATGTTTTGACGCATTCCCCCATCGTTTTGAGTGCTGAATTGTTCACTTCAAGCGCAGAAACTAAAAGTGCAGACATGCAAGTTTTGCTCAATCTTGGTGCAGTTTTACCCGCCGGCTTTGAGCGGTTTGAGCGTTTGCTAGAGATCGTCGGCCAAGACGAGGCAGACCTGCAAGCCGCCCGCATCCGCTGGAAGCACTACAAAGACCGTGGTTATGCGCTGAGCCGGTATGACGCGGTGACTAAGGCGCAGACCACGCACTAACTTGCAGTTTTGTTGCATTGCAGCATATTGGCGCGAATCTCGCTTTTATAGAAAGTGTTTCTACTTTCTATATAAAGTATATTTATGTCAGGAAAATCTCCCAACTTTGATACTTTTCTTAAAAAGCGGGCGAGCGTGCCGCCTTGGCATTAATATTTAGATGAGGTTTTCTTTGGCGGCATTCCACTAGGTAACGAAACTGTTTGGCTTCACCATGCGTCGAGTACGCTTATCGTGAAGGACTTGTTGCAGTTTTATCAAGGTGATTTGCCATTTGGTGGCAGGGCATATGCAAAATTGAACAATGTACGCAAGCAACTGGCCGTGCCACGCATGATTCGCTGGGTGGTGCAAAACAAGGCAGCCGCCAAAGCCAGCGCCACAAAATCTTACAGTGGCCGTTTGTACGTGTCGTTGTTGCGCATAACAGCATCGTCGACGTAGATGCTCACGCTTCTGTTATGCGCGCTTTTGCCTGTTTTAAATAATCAAGTCACAACGAATGATTGCCAACAAGCCCACTTGAACTGGGTGAGTCGAATTCAGAAATAAACATTTTTTAAGTGATAACCCTAGATTCGAAATAGCTGTTTAAAACGTTGAAGTTTTACTGATAGAGTAGCGCCCTGATCAGTAGTTTTGCATCTTCGGATTCATGCAGTATTAAATGGGCTAATAGTTGATTTTGGACAAATCTTCTAAGTGTGTACCCTAGTGGACGGGCTCAATTTTTGCTGTATCGTTCAATCCGTTGAGGCAAACACTGCTTCTCAACTAACAGAGTTGGTTTATTAACTTGGAGTTATTTATGCAAATCAAGATGAAACTAGTCGCGGTAGCGGCGTTGGCAACGATTGCCGGTATCGCCTCAGCGCAAGACATGGTGGTCAAAATTGGTCACGTCGCACCAATTTCAGGCTCTCAAGCGACTTTCGGCAAAGACAATGAAAATGGCGCGCGCATGGCCATTGAAGATTTGAATGCAAAAGGTGTTGTGATTGGTGGCAAAAAAGTCAAGCTTGAATTGCTGGCTGAAGATGACGCCGCTGATCCAAAGCAAGGTGCTGCAGTTGCTCAAAAATTGTGTGATGCAAAAGTCGCCGGTGTTGCTGGTCACTTGAACTCAGGTACAACCATTCCAGCTTCTAAAATCTACAACGATTGCGGTATCCCAATGGTTACGCCATCGGCTACCAATCCAGCTTTGACCAAGCCTGGCTACAAAACCACTTTCCGCTTGTTGGCTAACGACAATGCCTTGGGTGCTGGCTTGGCGTTTTACGCTGCTGATGCTTTGAAATTGAAGCGCATCGCGATCATTGATGACCGTACAGCTTACGGCCAAGGCGTGGCTGATGTTTTCAAGAAAACAGCGTTGGCCAAAGGCATCACGATTGTTGATGACCAGTTCACCACAGACAAATCAGTCGATTTCATGTCAATCTTGACTTCGATTAAATCTAAAAACCCAGATGGCATTTTCTTCGGCGGCATGGATCCACAAGCCGGCCCTATGTTGCGTCAAATGGAGCAACTCGGCATGTCTAATGTCAAGTACTTCGGTGGCGACGGCATCTGCACCATGGACTTGATCAAGCAATCTGCTGGCGCTAAAACTTTGGATAACGTGATTTGCGCTGAAGGTGGTACTTCAATTGACAAAATGCCAGGCGGTAAAGCTTGGAAAGCACGCTATGACGCAAAGTACCCAGGTCAGTTCCAAGTTTACAGCCCGTACGTCTATGATGCAGTTCATGTGTTGGTGGCAGCTATGGTTGCCGCAGGCTCTGCTGATCCAAAAGTTTACTTGCCAAAACTGGCTGCTACAAATTACAAAGGTATCACTACCAATGTTCAGTTTGAGCCAACTGGTGAGTTGAAAAACCCAGCCATAACTTTGTACACATACAAAGGTGACAAGAAAATTGCTCTGAACTAATCTTCACTGGCAAGCTTAAAAAGCCACTCTTGGGTGGCTTTTTTTCCGACTATATATTGATTAAAACGACTCTAAGCCAAAATCTCAACAAGCATCGGTTAAAATAAGAGGCTTAGGAGAGGTGGATGAGCGGTTTAAGTCACACGCCTGGAAAGCGTGCGAAGGGTTATACCTTCCGCGGGTTCGAATCCCGCCTTCTCCGCCAAAAAACTGTATTACACAGTTCAATGTAGTACAAGAAAGCCCCGTAAACCCAGTGTTTACGGGGCTTTTGCGTTTTTTGACGTGCCTTTGCGCAGTCTTAAAAAGAGAGCTTAATCAGATGACAAACGGGTAGCACTTCATACGGCCACGTTAGGCGTCAACGTCCGCCTACGTTTTTTAAGAGCTGGTTGACCGCGGCAAATTGTCTATTTCGTAGAGACAGGAGGTTTGCCTCTATGGAAAGCGTACTTGTTTGTGATGCCGCCAAGTTAAGGTAGCTCACATTTCCAGCTTTGTATTGGTCCAGTGTGATTTCCAAATTTCTTTGAGTCGAGCTCAGCGCTTCTCGCTGGAGTGTCACTTCATCATGCAAGGTGTTGGCCAACACCAGGTTGACTTCAACTTCCTGCAAAGAGGTCAGTACGGTTTGTCGGTAGACAGAAGTAGCTTGGTCGGCCGCAGTTTTTGCCTGATCTGTCGCCAATTTTCTGGCCCCGCCCTTAAATCTACCTCCCACGCGGCATTACCACTGACTGAAAAACTGTTGACCACATTGGTAGATACGGTCCTTGGCGCAGTGCTGCCACCTCGGCTTGCTCCTGCCCCAATGGAAAGAGTTGGCCACAGAATACTTACTATGAGTCAAAGCCCGGAGCTAAAAACAGAGTGGCTTTAACAAGGCCTAAACTGCCTATTTGACAAGAAAACCTCTTTATTTAGGGATATTAATGCTTCTAGCCGTCGTATTATTTAACTAATCAGCTATGAATTACATAGTAAAAATGCTAAATCGACTTGACTGAAATTGCGGTATTTTAAGGTCTCATTTTTAAAGACATCTTTAGCTCTAGCCGTTGTATTTATCCAATCTT
>CBDUEA010000214.1:0-4116 GCA_965365965.1 uncultured Polaromonas sp.
CAGCATGCCGGTGGTCACCGTTGCACCCAACGATACCTTGATTGAAAAACTCAAAAGCAATATGCACGAAGTGCGTGCACGCGGTGGTGTACTTTATGTGTTGGCCGACTCGGATAGCAAAATCGAGAGCGCAGAGGGCATTCACGTTATCCGCATGCCCGCCAACTACGGCGCTTTAAGCCCACTCTTGCACGTGGTGCCCTTGCAATTGTTGGCCTATCACACCGCCTTGGTGCGTGGTACCGACGTCGACAAGCCGAGAAATTTGGCCAAGTCGGTGACGGTGGAGTAATCTCGCTTTTACTACCTTATTTGATGCTAGGAAAGTGGCTACCCATGCGGTGTCTGTGAACCTTGAAATCACGACTATTTGTGGATACAACGACTGGTCTATCGACGATGTAGCTTCGGATTCGAGCACCAGACAGTTGAATTCTTACTCGAAAGGCTATCGTTTTCCCTAATTTTGTTGTGTTTTTGCAGAATTCTGTTTCTATTTTGTGCACAATCTCATAAGATTTGTGCACATTGTGATCGATTTATTCCTAATGGAAGATCTCACAGCTCTTAAGCTATTAGAAACTTTGCATTAAAAACATGACAGTACAACTCGATGATCAGTCACTTTATGAAGTGCTGTCTGGTACTTTGCTATCAGGCTGCTTGGGCGCTGGAACTAAGCTTGGCGAACAACGCTTGGCGACTATCTTTGATGTGTCGCGTGAAAGGATTCGCAAGGTCTTGCACCGTCTCGGGCATGAACGATTGATAGAAGTATTGCCCAATCGCGGTGCCTTCGTTGTCAATCCAAGCTTGCAGGACGCCCGACAGGTCTACGAGGCGCGTCGCATCCTTGAGGGTGGTATAGCATGGCGTGTCGCCATGTCACTTACGAGCGAGCAGCAGTCGCAGTTGCGCAGCCACTTTGTCACCGAGGAGCATGCACACTGCCACGCCAATCGCGCCGAATCAATACGATTGTCTGGTGCTTTTCATATTCTTCTTGCTGAGATGACGGGCAACGATTTTGTGATGCGTCAGATGCAGGAACTGGTTAGTCGAAACTCAATGCTTGTTGCATTGTTTGAAGACGACAGCGCCAACAGTTGCGGCATTGATGAGCACGATGCAATTATGCAAGCCCTAGAGTCACACGACCCTGCACGTGCTGCGAGTGCGATGACAGCTCATCTGTCGCTTATCGAAACACGATTACGACCACGTTCTACCGGACCGCGCGAGTCAGACCTAGAAGGCATCTTCCTGGCAGCGATCGACAGGTATGCAGCGGGAGGAGCCAGTTATAAATAATTTCAAACAATTAAAAAAATTTAATCAACTGCAAGGTTTGGGAAGGCTACAAACATTCAAGTTCAAACCTCGTTCTAGATAATTTAAACAAACTCAATGGAGAAGACATGACAGTAAATATTAATTCTAATGAAAGCAGTGGGCCACGAACATCCTTGTCGGTGGCAGATCAGATTGAGAATGCCTACGCTGGTATCAAGGTCAATAAAGCACATTACTATATTTTGGCGATGCTGTTACTGGGAGTTTTCTTCGATTCCCTTGAACAAAATGCTGTAGGCATTACTGGTCCTGTTATTCGGAAATTCTGGAACCTGAACACTGGGGATATCGGTTTCCTCAACACAGTTACTTTCACGATGGTGGCTCTTGGTCGCCTGTTGACAGGGGCAATTGCTGACCAGTTTGGTCGCCGTACGCTGCTGATCGCTAACCTAGTTATCTTTGCTTTCGGGTCGTTGCTCTGTGCGTTAGCTTCAAGTTATGGATTTTTGGCCATGGCTCGCGGTATTGTTGGTTTTGGCCTTGGCGGTGAAATCGCAGTTGCTGTAGTCATGGTCTCCGAATACTTTGGTGCGAAGCAGCGCGGAACTGCGGTTGCCTTTGTCAATGTCACCGCCGCTGGATTTGGCAATATGCTGGCTCCAGCTTTCGGCATACTGGTTTTTACCCTTTTCCCCGGTGAAGATAATTGGCGCTGGGTCTTCGGACTTCTATTTGTACCAGCTGTTTTAGTAATTTTCTTTCGACGATGGGTTCCAGAGACGCCTCGCTTCTTGGCTCAACAAGGCAAGATCGATGAGGCTAACGAGGTTATTTCTCGTCTGGCTCAAGGTGACTTAACTTCAAAGCATATTAAAGTAACACAGTACATCACCAAGCCTGAAATTGACCAATCAAAAGCAGCAGCTGCAGCTGCAACCAAGAAGTCTCGTTATGATATTTTCAAGGATAAATACCTCAGCCGCACGATTGTCTTGTCTATCGGTGTCGCCTGCTCCTATGCCGCGCAGTTTTCGGTCTTGACGCTAATGACCACCATTTTGGTACAGTCGGGATACACAGTGAATAAGTCACTGTGGTACACCCTTGTTATGCAATCTGGTTCGCTGGTCGGCGCTCTGACTGCTGCATTTTTCGCCCGCCGCCTGCCACGCAAGGTTACTTTGACCATAGCCGCCATGATTGGTGTCATAGGTGCAGGTACCTTGGGATGGATCGGCGGTACTTCCATCACTTTGATTATTATCTGTGGGGGGATTTTTAACTTCGCAGTGATCATTTGTAACACCACTATTTGGTTGTTCGCTCCCGAGAACTACCCGACCCGCATTCGTGGTTTCGGTACGGCCTTTATTCTTGCCGTCGGCTCATTGTCAGGGGGGTTGTTCCCGGTGATCGCCGGAAAGGTCTTCGACGCCTATGGTTTGGGTTCGATGTTTGCCATCCTCGCCTGCCTCTTCGTTATCATCGGTCTCGTCATCCATTTCATTCCCGAAACCTTTGGTAAACCCATGGAAGAGGAAGATGACTCATTGTTTGTAGGAGCCCACTGATGTCTGAGCAGAGTACTAAAGGCCAAGGCATGAAGAAAGTTCTGGTCGTCAATCCGAATTCGAATCAGGCAACGACTGACATGATGTGCAAATATGCACAGGCCGAGCTACCCGAGTTTGAGGTCATCGGGGCAACCGCTGCCGCTGGTCCTAGGATGATTACGGAAGGCGTAGCGCTCGTTCAGTCTCGGCGTTACGTTGTGTCGGCGGCATTGAAGGCTTTGGATGAGAACCCAGATATCGCCGCCGTGGTGGTTGCTGCCTACGGCGATCCCGGGCGCGACATCCTGGAGGATCTGCTGGACATACCGGTGTTTGGCATCGGTAAGTCTTCGATGATGGTGGCGTCCAGTGGCGGAAGAGCCTTTGGGGTTGCCACCAGCACGCCAGGGTTGGCTGCCTCGATCAATGCGATGGGTGATCAGTTCAAAGGCGACGCCGATTTCGTTGGGGTGACGCTAACTAAATCTGAACCAACCGTTTTAGCTACTGATCCTGAGCGTCAGTTCGAAGAGCTGCGTGATGCCGTCCAAGCCTGCTTAGATCGAGGGGCCGAGGCTGTCATCATCGGAGGTGGCCCCCTTAGTAAGGCTGCGCGGAGGTTATCCGAGCTAGGAACTGTGACTATCATAGAACCCGTTCCCTCAGCCTGCGCTATGGTGAGAAAGGTGCTGAGCGCGCAGCCTGTTTGACATGTCCGCACCATCTGTTTCACGCTGGCAAGGCTTGCCTGCCGCGCTGGGTTTAGCCATGGCGCCGTTGGTGGCGCTCGGGTTTTCACGCTTTGCTTATGCCTTGCTGCTGCCGCCCATGCTCAACGAGTTTGGCTGGAGCTTTGTCAAGGCAGGTGCACTCAATACCAGCAATGCTATCGGCTATATGGTGGGGGCATTGTTGGCGGCGTGGATGGGTCGGCGCTGGGGCAAGCTGCAAACCTTCACCTGGGCTATGGTGGTCAGCGCGCTGGCTTTGATGGCGACAGCTTGGCCTTCAAACTTTTCATTGCTGTTGGGAGTGCGCGGCGTTGGCGGTATGGCGACCGCCGTGGCGTTCGTGCTTGGAACGTCGTTGGCCGCCAGCGCTATGCCGGGTCGTGCAGCCATGGGCTTGTCGATTTACTTTGCTGGTTCAGGCCTAGGCATCATGTTGGCGGGCATCTTGATTCCGATGGCGCAGGCCAGCAGCGAGACTTTGGACTGGCCCCAAGCTTGGCTGCTCATGGGTTTGGTGTCACTGGTGGCTGCAGCAT
>CBDUEA010000215.1:0-4112 GCA_965365965.1 uncultured Polaromonas sp.
CATGCGGTCCATCCATGCCAAAACCCCAGGCGTGTCATCAAAAATACCTGCCATGACGGACGTGCGATGACGGGTAAACCACAACGGATGGTAGGCAGAAAAGTCGGCAATGCAAGGCGCGTTACCCAGTAAAAAAGGCTGGCTCTCGAGCATATTGGCGATGCGACGCAAATAAGATTTGTAGCTGGCAGCGGCATCGGCTGGCGGCACGCGGGGCACGGCCACACGCATCTTGGTTCGGTCTTCGCTAAAAGCTTTGGCTATGGCTAGATTTTCTGGACGGTCCAGGTCAAACATTTGCGCAATACCCGCTGGGCTTAAGTTGTAAGCCATGGCAGCCCAAAATAAAGTGGTGTCTGCCCATTGCGAGAGCACCCTTGCAAGGCCTTTTTGGTGCTCAGGGTAGAGCGTGGGCTGAGCTTGTAACCGTTCAAGTACGTCACAAATCAAAGCACTGTCGCAATAAATATCTGCACCAATTTGCATGAATGGTGTTTTCCGATAACCACCTGTTAACGCCACAACGTCAGGTTTCGGCATGATGCTTGGAATCACGACCGATTGCCAATTCAGTTTTTTGTAACCCAGTACCAGACGAACTTTTTCAGAAAAAGGCGATGTGGGGTAATGGTGAAGAATAATAGTTGGTGCGGTCATTTTTTAAATTTATTAAAAACGATTAAACGGGCATAGCGCGCTGGATGATGGCATCAAAGTCAGTTTCTGCGCCCAAAGTACCAAAAACCTGCCCCCAGTTTCCTCCAAGGCGAGATGCACAAAAGGCGATAAAAACTGTTTCTGGCGCTGTTTGGTACAGCAAAGCTGCTTGCAGGACCAAGGCGACGTCTTGTGCCAGTCGTCTGGCTTCTACCTCGGTTGCGTTATCAATGCGCGTTGGCAATGTCTCTGCCAAACGGTCGAGTGCTCTGTGCGCACCCTTCGCGGGCAACAACTCTTTTGCCAACGTAGAAGCAGCATCCGCCTTGCGCAAAGCACGCAGCAAATCAATCGCCATGATGTTGCCTGCACCCTCCCAAATCGAGTTGAGTGGCATTTCACGGTAAATACGCGCCATGATGCCTTCGCCGTCTTCTTCAACGTAGCCATTGCCCCCCAAACACTCCATCGCTTCTTGCGCAAAATGACTGCCGCGCTTACAAATCCAAAATTTTGAAATGGGCGTAAGTAAGCGGCTAATTAATCGTTCGTGAGCGTCGTGTGGATGATCAAATGTACGCGCCAAGCGCATTGCTAGTGCCGTAGCAGCTTCGCTCTCAAGGGCCAAGTCTGCCAACACATTGCGCATCAAAGGCTGTTCAATCAAAGGTTTACCAAAAACTTGACGTTGCTGGGCATGGTTGAGTGCAATGCTCAAAGCTTGACGCATCAAACCACTGGTGCCTATTGCGCAGTCCAGCCGCGTCATGGTGCCCATTTCTAGGATTTGCGAAACGCCACGTCCCTCCTCGCCCACCAACCAAGCCGTGGCTTGCTCAAATTCCACTTCAGAACTGGCGTTGGCTTTGTTACCTAACTTATCTTTCAAGCGTTGGATGAAAACAGCATTGGTCTGACCATTTGGCAATACGCGGGGTAAGAAAAAGCAACTCAAACCACTGGGCGTTTGAGCCAATACCAAAAAGGCATCGCACATAGGTGCAGAAAAAAACCACTTGTGGCCGTCCAAGCTATAACGCTTACCCCATGCATCTTCTCCTACCAACGTGGCTTGGGTTGTATTGGCGCGCACATCTGAGCCACCTTGCTTTTCCGTCATGCCCATACCCATGGTGGCGCTGTTTTTTTGCGCAATAGGTAAAAACCGCGAATCATACGTACGACTTGCTAATTTTTCACCCCACTCTGCAGCAATCGCAGCATTGGCGCGCAATGCAGGCGTGACTGCATAGGTCATAGAAATGGGACACAAGATGGAAGGTTCTAGCTCTGTGAAGAGCATGAAAGCTGCAGCACGTTTTACATGCGCATGCGAAATTGACCCACCTGCTGTGTCTGCCTCTGCAGCCTCTGCCCAAGGGGTTCCGTGCAAACCAGATGCAACCGCGGCTTGCATCAAAACATGATAGCTAGGATGAAACTCAACCTGGTCAACACGATGACCAAAGCGGTCATATGTATGCAGTTGAGGTCCGTGCTGATTGGCCAGCCGGGCATGCGTTTGCATGTCAATTGACCCAAAATTTGCACCCAGCTGTATCAAGTCTGCGGTATCCAGATCAGGCGCATTAAATTTTAAAGCGGACAGTAAAGGTCGGTTGCCCTTTAGGAGGTTGTAATCCGCCAATGCCGAGACTTGATTGAATACCTCGTGTGTGGCTTGCATAAAACCGCCTTTACTTTAAAAAATTTTAGAAGTTTTTTAAACCAATTTCACCAGTTGTTTACCAAAATTCTTGCCGCTGAGTAAGCCTAAAAAAGCATCTGGCGCTGATGCGATGCCTTGCGCAATGGACTCACGGAATTTGAGTTTGCCGGTAGCAACTAACCCGCCAAGCTCCTTCAAAGCTTC
Source organism: uncultured Polaromonas sp. (assembly GCA_965365965.1). Taxonomy (GTDB): domain Bacteria; phylum Pseudomonadota; class Gammaproteobacteria; order Burkholderiales; family Burkholderiaceae_C; genus Aalborgiella. The sequence continues at coordinate 2,531 of CBDUEA010000215.1, forward strand.
TGGCCACACGTCCATGTGTTCAGAGACAATGAATCCACGCAAGGTAAGACGACTCATCAACAGCAATTGGGGCTGACTGATCGGTACGGGTGCGCCGTTGTAACCGGCAATCATGCCGCACAAAGCGATGCGACCAAAGGCATTCATGCGACTCAGTACAACATCTAAAATCACACCGCCCACATTCTCAAAATAGCCATCAATGCCGTCTGGGGTGACTTCTTTGAGTGCTGCGTAAAGTGCTTTAGCATCTGGATAGGCCTTGTAGTCGATACAAGCATCAAAGCCCAGCTCGTCAACCACATATTTGCATTTATCAGCACCGCCTGCAAACCCAACGACGCGGCAGCCCTTGGCTTTTGCCAATTGCCCAACGACGCTTCCAACAGCGCCGCTGGCCGCACTCACCGCAATGGTTTGGCCCGCTTTGGGTTCGCAGATTTTCATCAACCCATACCATGCGGTTACGCCAGGCATACCCACTGCACCCAAATACGCGCTTGAAGGAATATGTGTTGTATCAACTTTACGCAGTGCACCTAGAGCATTGCCATCAACAACACTGTATTGTTGCCATCCACCCATACCCACCACAGCGTCACCTACAGCAAATTTAGCATGACGACTCTCAATCACCACGCCCGTCGTACCGCCCCCCATGACTTCACCCAAAGGCTGGGCAGCGGCATAGCTTTTGCTATCGTTCATACGACCGCGCATGTAAGGGTCTAAACTTAAATAGTGGTGCTGAACCAAGACTTGGCCCTCTTGCAGCGCAGGCGTTTCACTGCTTACCAGTTTGAAATTACTGGCGACAGCTTCGCCTGTTGGCCGATTGTCTAAAAGGATTTGTTGATTGTTTGGCATGATGTTTTGTGAGTTGAGTTAAAAGTTAATCGGTAGAAATCACGTTGAATGCTTGACTGCTCTTGGCACCAGTCGGCAATCTTTTAACGTATTTAAAGGTGCCAGTAGCATGTGCGCAAACGCGGCCCTCAGCATCAAAAATGGTGCCTTCTGTAAAGGCCAAAGTAGCAGTGCGATGAATCAAACGCCCCTTACCAGCTAATTTACCGCGAGCTGGCTGCATGAAACTGGTTTTCATCTCAATGGTCACGACGCCCATGTCTTGCGACACACTCCGTGCGGCCAGCGCCATGGCCACATCCAACAAGGTCATGCTGGCACCGCCATGGGTCACATTGAAAGAGTTGAGATGCTCAGGTTTTGGATCGTAATCAATGTAAGAGAGGCCACCTTCGAACAATTTAAGCTTGAACCCCAAATGATGCACAAAAGGGATATCAACACCAAATTCCATAGGTATAGGCTCAGTCAATTTACCCCCCCGTGACAACGGACACGCCACCATCTACAGCCAACCATTGGCCAGTGATGTGTTTGCCAGCATCTGATGCAAACAGCAAGGTCAGGCCTTTTAAGTCTTCGTCATCTCCAAGTCGACGTAGCGGCGTGCCGCCAATCAGTTTCTCTTCACCCAAAGCTTTCAGTGTTCCCATGGTCATTTTGCTTGGCAAGAAGCCTGGACAAATAGCATTCACGGGGATGTTATAAGTACCAC
>CBDUEA010000216.1:0-4093 GCA_965365965.1 uncultured Polaromonas sp.
CTGAAACCCACCAAACTTTTGCTTGAAACAAGTTTGGGTAACTTTCAAGCTTTAGATGCTGCTTTTACTCCCCTGGATAGTTTTGGTGTGGCTAGGGCGACATCATTGAATCAGCTACAACTGGCCATGAACAATGGTGTGGCTGAATTAATCTTGCAAGCGCCTAGCACCCCAGGTGACTCTCTACTCAAAGTATCAAGCGGGGCCGTTGCTGTTCAAGGAGAAATTGCATTCTTACCTGATTTGAGAGACATGTTGGTTGTTGGTATAGTTGAAGGTGCTATCAACTTATCGAAGGCTAAGGGGCCTAACGCTGGAGATATCCGTGAGCAAGGATTCAGTGATATTTTGAGAAATTGGGAAAAAACCACGACCACAATTGGTAGTGACTCAACAGAATATAAAACGATAGCTGGTCGTGTGGCTTTGTTTGCAAAAGGAACCATCAAGGGCGAGTATTTATTAACAGCAGCAGTTGATACAGATAAAATTACAAGTCAAAAACTGTTTCGAGACATAGATCCAAATACCTTTTACCCTATTTATGGAGACTCTTCTGTCAAGCGGTTTGATGCTCAGAGCGCCAGCAGAATATATGTACGAGTTGATAAGGACCGGAGCTATTTGCTTTATGGTGACTACAACACAGCCAGTACCGATCAGGCCAACAAGCTTGCAAGTCTGGGGCGAACACTGACAGGCGCTCAAGGTAATTATGAAAAAGATGGTTTTAAAGTAACAGCTTTTGCTGCAAAAACGGCCAATAAGGGGTATGTGGATGAGCAGCCAGGTCGCGGAATCAGTGGACCTTATGCATTGGGGCGTCCCAATGCATTGGCAAACAGTGAGACCATAGAATTGCTTGTACGCGATCGTAATCAGCCTGCAATTGTGTTGAGTCGCCAAACTTTAGCGCGATTTGCTGACTATGACTTTGAACCCTTTAGTGGACGAGTTTTGTTCAAGCAAGCTGTGCCATCGGTCGATGAAAATAATAATCCGGTTTCGATACGAATTTCTTATGAAGTGGAAGACGATACGGGCGACAAGCACTGGATTGGTGGCATCAGTGCAAAAGTTAACATAACTCCAAATATTGCTGTCGGTGCGAGCTATGCTAAAGATCAAGATGCGCAAGCACCTTACGAAATTGCTGGTGCCAATATTGAAGTCAAATTAGGAAGCCATACTTACCTCGTTGCAGAAGGCGCTCAAAGTAAAGGAACAAATGCGTACAACCAAGCATTTTCAGCGATCACGGATACGAATCCCCTTGTAAAACAAAGTGGAAGAGCAGTTCGTTTAGAAGTGCGGCATGATGGTGAAAATCTTAAAGCAAGAGCATATACGGCAAGGTCAGATGCTGGTTTTCAAAATGCGTCTACAGGTGTCATTTCTGGTCGAATAGAAAATGGTTTAACTGCCAGTTATCAAGTGTCTCCAAAAGTTGAACTCAGTACGAATTTGATTCAGACACAAGATAATTCAGGTACGCCAACAGATGGCGCGAATAGGACGGCACTGGGCGTAACTGCAGCAATTAAGCTGACCGACTCTATTAAAGTTGAAGTGGGTTTGAATGCAGTCAAAGAGCATTTGGTGAATGGTTCAGGTGGCGCATTAGCTACTGTCAATACACCAAATTCGATCAATAGCTCTGTTCCAGGTTGGGGGTTCAATGGCACGGGTTTATTAGCAAATCCGGATACTTTGTTGTCAAATACAGCAGATGCCCCAGCGATTGTAGATAACGAATATCGAAGCGCGCGCGTGAAAATTTTGGCGAAAATCACGCCAGAAGCCAGTGTGTTTGGGGAATATGAGCAAGCACTTGGCGATGGATCTCGGAAAAGAATCGCACTGGGCGGCGAATACAGACTCTCTGAGAAAACGCGTTTGTATGCTCGTCATGAAATAGAAAACTCCTTAACGGGTGTTTATGGACTCACCAATGATGGGACACGCAATGCAAGCACTGTCATTGGCGTTGATACTGCAGTTAACGTTCCTTACTTGCCTGAAGGACAGATTTACGGAGAGTATCGAGCAGCGGGCACGGGTGTCAACACGGATATTGCCGCAGTGGCTGGTGTGCGGAACCTTTGGAAAATTGCACCAGGCTTTGGCTTGACTACAGCACTGGAACGTCAACAAATTGTCCAAGCGGATGGCACGAGACACGAAGCAACTGCTGTTAGTTTGGCGGCTGAATATACAGCTGATCCTGTCAATAAAGCAGCAGGGCGCCTTGAGTATCGGACATCTGATATTCAAAACCAGTTGCTATCAACTCTTGCTTATACGCGGACGCTGTCGAATGATTGGTCAGCTATTGCACGTAACGCATACACCCGATCAGAAGGACGCGGTTTGAGTGCTGCGCAGGGCATTCAGCTGCAGAATCAATTCCAAATGGGGTTGGCTTACCGCGATACCGAAACAGGTCGTGTGAATGCATTAATGCGTGTTGAAAATAGGGTTAATCGTTCATCGCTAACATCAAGTCTTACGGACGAAGACACATGGATCTTAAGTGTCCATGGTACTTATCATCCTGTACGTGCTTGGACATTCGCAGGGCAGTTGGCTGCCAAGCGTGGTGCGCAAGTCATCTTGAATGATGGGAGCATCAATACGTTTAGTGGACAATTGATGAGTGCTCGGGCTATTTGGGATTTTACTGAGCGTTTTGATGCGAGCCTCTATGCTAGCTTAGGTCGCGATAATGAAAGTAAATTGTCTGGCCTAGGCATTGAGCTTGGGGCGCGTGTTATCCAGAATCTTTGGCTTTCAGCAGGCTATACCATTGGTCGATTTGCAGATGTTGATCAGTTCAGCGCAAACACCAGCTGGAGCGGATGGCACGCACGTTTGCGTTACAAGTTCGATGAAAACACCCTCGGTATTGCAACCAAGCGAACGCCACCGGCCCTTGTCGCACCAGTGCAAACAAGTCCAGAGCCTGTGCAAATAGTGGCAGCACCAGTTGCTGCGGTCGTTGCTGCACCAAAATATGAGAAAATCACATTGGCTGCGGGTGCTTTGTTTGCACACAACCAAGCCAGCGTAGATCAAATTTTGCCAGAAGGACGTCGCCAACTCGACGCGCTAGCGATCAAGTTGAAATCATTGACAGATGTAGAGCGAATTTCAATCAGTGGACATGCTGACATTACCAACGGTACGGGTGATCCTACTTACAACGACAAATTGAGTTTGGAGCGGGCTAATTCTGTTCGTAGTTACTTGGCTTCTCAAGGCTTTGATATTGGCCGTGTCGAAGTCGCGGGTATAGGCGGAAAGCAACCCGTTAAAACAGATTGCACTGTACCTAAAGGTGCTTTTCAAACTAGTATCGGGATAACGCAAGGACGTGCGAGTCAACGTGATATGAATGAATTCCGTGCATGTCTTTTGCCCAACCGCCGTGTAGATGTTGAGATATTTGGTCAAATGCTCATTGAACCAGCCCAGTAACTCTTTTATATAAGTGAAAAAAGCGGTTGAAGATATTCTCTTCAACCGCTTTTTTCTTACTTAGGCACCAAGCTTTAAGTGATGGCGTTGATTTTAGAAAAATCCGGTTTGCGTTTTTCCATAAAAGCACCAAAAGCTTCTTTGGCCGCAGGCTCTCGCAACATGCGACCAAAACTAACAGCTTCCTCACCGATTTGTTGAGTTATGAGCGCTGCTTGCCCCTTTTTCATCAAGCGCTTGGTTTCGATCAAAGAGCTGATAGGTTTTGCGGCAAGTTTGCGAGCTTGTATCTGAGTGAAGCTGTTGGTCTCTAACGGTGGCAACACACGGTTAACCAATCCAATTTCCAGTGCCGCTTCAGCCATGAAAGGTTCACCCAATAACAATGCCTCGGCGGCACGATGGTAGCCCATCAACTGCGGGACCAACAAACTTGAAGCCGCTTCAGGGCAAAGCCCCAAGTTAACGAAGGGCATCGCAAAAGCCGCGTTGTCGCCCGCATAGACAAGATCGCAATGAAACAGAAGGGTTGTCCCAATACCGACAGCTGGGCCGCACACGGCAGCTAGCAGCGGTTTGGGGAAAGTGCTTATAGCGTGCAAGAAACGGAATACGG
>CBDUEA010000217.1:0-4092 GCA_965365965.1 uncultured Polaromonas sp.
ATCATCAGCAAGCGCACATCACGCGCCTCGGCCTTGTAGAGCAAAGACAAAATCATGGCATTGATACCGACTGATTTACCCGAACCGGTAGTACCTGCCACCAATACATGTGGCATTTTGGCCAAATCTGCCACCACAGCATTGCCCACAATGTCTTTGCCCAAACCCATGGTGAGCAATGATTTAGCTTCGTTATAAACGTCTGAACCTAAAATTTCGCTCAGTTTGATGGATTGTCGTCGCGCATTCGGCAGTTCTAACGCCATGTAATTTTTACCGGGAATAGTCTCCACCACGCGGATAGATACCAAGCTCAATGATCGGGCTAAATCTTTGGCTAAACCCACAATTTGCGAACCTTTAACGCCCACAGCGGGTTCAATCTCATAGCGTGTGATAACTGGTCCCGGCGATGCGAGTACGACTCGAACTTCAACACCAAAATCTTTGAGTTTCTTCTCGATCAACCGGGACGTCATCTCTAAAGTCTCTGGTGATACCGTTTCTTGTCGAATTTGAGCGTCATCCAACAAATTAACTTGCGGCAACTTGCTGTCCAACATGTCAACAAACAAAGGTTTTTGCCGCTCTTTTGCAACTCTCAAGCTCGGTGGCACTTCAGCAAGTACGGGTTCAATTTTGACGGGCATGGGATGATGCTCCGCGATGATTTCGCGCTCTTCGAAAACTTCCTCTTCACGTTCTCGAGCCGCTTGTTTGCCTAAAGCCAAATCCTGTGCAATCTCACTCTTGAGTCTTCTTGACGCGCCAAAACCTTCTACCCAGGCGCCCAACCTGAGAGCGACTCGGTTCCATGAAAAGTCAAATGTCATGGCAGCACCGATAACACCCAAACAAATGCTTACTAACGCCGCCCCCGTAAACCCCAAGGCTTTCACACTAGCAATTCCCAGCAAATAACCGGATACGCCTCCCGAAGGACCTGGCAAATAAGATTCTAAGCGGTGCAAACGTGCCCACTCCATCGCAACACTGCTGGCAAGGAGCAATGCCAAACCCAGCCAAAACTTGACTCGTGTTGAAAAGAAGCGATTCGACTCGGATGCATTCATCGACACGACTTGGCTTTCTCCTCGCATCCAGTCAGCCAAGGTTGCCAACCAATTGCGCGCCAGTGCCGCGACGCACCACCAAATGGAAAATCCAAAAAAATAGTAACTTGCGTCAGCCACCCAAGCACCTAAACGACCGCCCCAGTTCAAGGTATGGATTCCGACACCTGAGGTAGACCACGCCGCATCATTGCCAGAGTAACTCAGTAAGGCGAGCAACCAAAAGGCCAGTACCAAAGCTCCCAAAATCAAGCCGACTTCCTGCGAAAAGCGTTCAGTAGCAGAGGGTTCTGAATTAGCGCTGGGCGAATTTAAGGTGTTTAAAGAATAGCTCATATATGCAATTAAACACTACAGAGTGCAGAGCAAACTTCGTTAACCTGTTTTTAAGTCAAAACTGCACAAAATTATTTGGCTTGATACAAATCGATCCATCTGGTCGATTTTCAATATAGCCCTTGTCCTCAAGGTCTTTCATCACACGACTCACCATTTCTCGTGATGCGCCTACAGTTTTTGCTATGTTTTGACGGGACACTTTATCTTTTATGTAGGAAATGCCGTTTGCATCCACGTCTGCAATTTCCATCAAAGCACTAGCAACACGACCATACACATCCATCAAAGCAAGTGACTCAATTTTACGGTCTGCATGACGCAAGCGTTGAACGAGCACCTTCATGATGGCGTATGTCATTGCAGCGTTTTCAGGCAGAATTTTGGAAAATTGCGCCCGTCCGAGTACCAGCACGTCAGTTTGCACCTCGGCTCGAACAGAGGCTGAATGGGGTTGATTGTCAATCAGACTCATCTCACCTATGTAGTCACCTTGCTTTAGATTGGCCAAAATTGCCTCACGCCCCCGCGCGTCAGTTGCAACAACGTGCGCCCGGCCATTTAAAATAATAAACAAAGCATTAGACTTTTTCCCACTCTCAACTATCAATTCCCCGCGACGAAACCTTTGTTTCGTCACTGACTCAGCGATGGTTTGCGCCTGGGCTTCAGTCAACATAGAAAACAGGGGTACTCGGCGGATTAAATCTAAATTTGATAGTATGGTCATATCAAAATCTCTCCAGTATCGGGTTGCTAAGATTCAGCTGCATTTTGCTGCGTTCAATTCAGGCAACTTTAAGTTTTGCTAATCGGTTTGTCTTAAAATCAAGCATTAAGTTGGTTATAACCTGAAATGTAGTCATATTTCCTCCCTACTTTCAATATCTTCATTATTCTCGAGTTCAGTACTTATCAAATCCACTATGTCTAACACCCAACACGCTAAAGTTCTTATTTTAGGGTCAGGCCCGGCCGGCTACACGGCGGCCATATATGCGGCGCGCGCCAACTTGAGTCCTGTGCTTATTACAGGTATTGCGCAGGGCGGACAGCTCATGACAACTACTGACGTTGACAACTGGCCAGCCGATGTCGATGGTGTGCAAGGCCCCGATTTGATGCAACGCTTTCTAGCCCATGCTGAGCGCTTTAATACCAAGATTATTTTTGATCATATCCACACCGTCGACTTTACTAAGCGCCCTTTCACACTGGTTGGTGATTCGGGCACTTACACATGTGATGCATTGATTTTGGCCACAGGTGCTTCTGCCAAATACATTGGCCTGCCTTCCGAAACCGCATTTATGGGCAAAGGTGTTTCTGGCTGTGCGACCTGTGATGGATTTTTCTACCGCGATCAAATTTGCTCTGTAGTCGGAGGCGGAAACACGGCGGTCGAAGAAGCTTTGTACCTGTCAAATATTGCCTCTAAAGTGTATTTGATTCATAGGCGCGACAAGTTCAAAGCAGAAGCTATTTTGATTGACAAACTGATGGCTAAAGTGGCGGCTGGAAAAATCGAACTCAAACTGCATGCCACCTTGGATGAAGTTTTGGGCGACAACACCGGTGTCACGGGGGTGCGCTTAAAAAATGTGAAAGATGGCTCTACTGAAGATATTGCCGTCAAAGGCTGCTTCATTGCCATTGGCCACCAACCTAATACGGACATTTTCAAAGATCAGCTAGCTATGCAAGATGGTTACATCATCACTCAATCAGGCTTGAAAGGCTTAGCAACGATGACCAGCGTCCCCGGCATATTCGCGGCGGGCGATGTACAAGACCACATTTATCGCCAAGCCATCACAAGTGCCGGCACTGGCTGCATGGCCGCACTGGATGCACAACGCTTCTTAGAGCAGCAAGCATCCTAAATCCAACGCACTAGGCCGGTTTAAAAAACAGCTATAATCATGGGCTTGCCTAATATTTAACCAATATTTAGCGCAAACAATAAAGTTACCGCCTATTTTGTTAGTATTTTTTGAATTACTGCTTTAGGCGAGGTGCGGCGAGAGCCGTTAATGCGTCTTTGCTAGCTGTATTTACCCCAAGTAAATCTCTAGTGATACGTTTTTTTAGGAGTGTCCACATGGCACGCGTATGTGAAGTAACGGGCAAAGGCCCTATGTCGGGAAACAATGTTTCCCATGCAAACAACCACACAAAACGTCGGTTTTTGCCCAATTTACAATATCGTCGCTTCTGGATTGAAGCTGAAAACCGCTGGATTCGTCTGCGCGTTTCTGCAGCAGCTATTCGTTTGATCGACAAAAACGGCATCGAATCCGTGCTCGCAGACATGCGTGCACGCGGTCAAGCTTAATCCATCCACCCCATTAACCTAGATACGGAGAACCATCATGGCAAAAGGCGGACGCGAAAAAATCAAGCTGGAATCAACAGCTGGTACAGGTCATTTCTACACGACTGACAAAAACAAGAAAACCACACCTGACAAAATGCTGATCAAGAAATTTGATCCTAAAGCACGTAAGCATGTGGACTACAAAGAAGTGAAACTGAAGTAATTCAGCACTTTTTATGTAAAAAAGCCCGTTTGATACGGGCTTTTTTTCGTCTCAAGGGTCAACTAAAAACATAGAAGAGGACGCCATGAGTTGATGCATCTATGGGTTTGGCCACTCCACAAACTGAGGCTCATGTCCCCGAG
>CBDUEA010000218.1:0-4067 GCA_965365965.1 uncultured Polaromonas sp.
GAGTTGGCGACCAAGTCCCAATACCGCGCCAGTCTGACAAAGCGTTGCATATCGTCTGAACTCACCGCCTTGCTTTGCTGAATTTGGTAGGGTGGTAGTGGGTCGTAAACCATACCGTGCTCCAGCGTGTGACGGGCAATCGGTGTGCCGCGCAGCCGCTTCAAAATGCCAAGCTGTATTTCATGCGGTTTGAGTGCGAACAAGCGGTCAAAACCTTCGCCAAAACTCGCCAAACTCTCGCCGGGCAGACCAAAAAGTAAGTCGGTATGCAAGTGCGCGTTGGATTGGTTGACCAGCCAAGCCAAGTTGGTCACGGTTTTGTCATTGTCTTGGCGGCGCGAAATGCGTTGTTGAACCTCGACGTTGAAGCTTTGAATCCCCACTTCAAATTGCAGCACACCGGACGGGAACTGCGCAATCATGTCTTTCAGTCTGTCCGGTAAATGGTCAGGAATGACCTCAAAGTGGATAAACAGATCGCCCCCAGACGGATGATCAAGCCGGTCCAGGAAGAACTGCAAAATCCGCACCGAGGCGTCAATTTTCAGGTTGAAGGTGCGGTCAACAAATTTGAAGTTCCGTGCACCACGGGCGTAGAGTTTGGTTAATTCACCCAAAAATGCGTCTAAGTCAAAAGCCCACGCTGTTTTGTCGAGCGAGCTGAGGCAAAACTCGCATTTAAAGGGACACCCGCGCGAGGCTTCGACGTAGAGCAAGCGGTGCGCCAAGTCGTCATCGGTGTACAAATCGTAGGGCAGCTTGATCTCAGCCAGGGGTGGTTGTTCACCTGCGATGACTTTCATCAAAGGCTGCGGACCATGGAGCAAGGCACTGCACAGTTTGGGGAAGCTCACATCCCCCCAACCTGTGATGACATGGTCTGACAAGGCCACAATATCTTGTTCTAACGTTTCATAGCTTACCTCAGGGCCACCCAAGACGATTTTTATGCTCGGACGCTGGGCTTTCAGGAGTTTGATCAAGGCGTAAGATTGGTCGGTGTTCCAGATATACACCCCAAAACCGATGATTTTCGGGTTCAAAGCCAGCACTTCAGCGGCGAGTTCTTCGGTTTTGCGTGAAATGGTGAACTCGCACAGCGCTGTTTGCGACTGCAAATCACCCATATTGGCCAGCAGGTAACGCAGCCCCAATGAGGCGTGGATGTACTTGGCGTTGAGCGTGCACAGCACGATGTTGCTTGCAACGCTTGCGCTGCGGGTGTCGGAAAGGGGAGAAAGATCAGCCATGCCCCTATTATGATGAGGTCTTATGGCAGCCGTTCACAAAACCCTTCAAACCACCGCTCGGCCGCGCAATTCCACGGGCGACTCCTTTTTTGCGTGGGAGGGCGATGTTTTGGTCGTCAATATTTTGGGTAAGCCCAGCGCCTCCAAAGATGCGATTGGCAAACCCAAGGGAACACAGCTCAAAATCAGCGTCACTGCTGCGCCCCTGCACGGCAAGGCGACTGACCACATGGTGCGGTTTTTGGCGCCGCTTTTTGGCGTGCCAGTTTCACGGATTGAGGTTGTTTTTGGGCAAGAAAACGTCAACAAGCAATTGCGCATCACCGCACCAACCAAATTGCCAGCCGTGTTTCAACCGCAAGAACTTTGTTAGCGAGCCTTAAAACTAAAGCCATTTGCCTTGTATAGTGGGAGCCTACGCATCTTTGTAGCAGGATGAAGACAGTTGCACGCAGGCCAAGGAAAGGTGCATGGCGATGGAGTTGAAGACGGAATACGGACAGTTTGCACTGACCAATGAACAAAAAGTGGCCATGGCGCAGGGTTTGGCTGCGCTTTGGGCTGTCGCGTTCAAATACCGCACCACTTTGGAGCGGTTGCTCAGTTTGAACCGCGAAATCAACGTTTACTTAACCCTGCAAGACCATGATGAGTGGCTTGATTTTCAAGAAGTGATTGATGTGTTTGAGCCAGCTTTGCATGAAGCGACTGCGTTTTTAAGTGAGTTAGACCAAATCGAGGCGCAAGACGAAGGCAGCTTTGGCGATTTGATCAGTTACGGTAAAAAAATCTCTTTAGAGATGAGCTATGAAACGGTCAGTGTCTTAGCGGCTAAGTTTTACAAGCAATCCAAGATTCAGCAAGAAACCGTACTCCAGCAGCAAACTGAATTTGAACACACACGCTTTGTCGCTTTGATGGAGGAGCGCGACAAAAAACTGCGTATTGATAACTTGACCCGAGCTGGTTTTGTCGAGCATGGCAACGGTACGGTCACCGACTCCCGGCTCCACCTGATGTGGATGCAATGTGCACAGGGTCAAACGGGGCCAGACTGTGAAGGTACGGTCTTGAATTACACCTGGGACGCCGCCATGCTCATTGCGCCCCATTTGAACCTGCGACATAACGATCCTCAAGGTTTAGGCTATGCTGACTGGCGCCTGCCCTCCGTCGAGGAGTTGCAAAGTTTGGTTGTCAAAGATGAGCGACCCACGATTTGCCCCGAGGCTTTTCCCAACGCACCAGCGATCATGTTTTGGTCATCAACCTTGGTAGAAATAGATAGCCGTGAGGCGTGGAATGTGTATTTCGGTACGGGCAGCATGGGTACCAATGACCGCGAAAATTGCTACGCCGTGCGCTTGGTGCGTACGGTTTTGTAATGAACTTTGCTAGGTTTGCGTACTCTGATTCACTGATGACTATTTTCAGAATTCCCTTCAAGTTAGTATTTGCTACATTATTTGTAGCTAATTGCCTAATAAATACGCCGGCTATAGCTCAATTCGATGTTAAAAATGATCTAAAATCTGTTGTCACCACTGAGCGTGTCCGCGCCGAGCTCATGGCACATGCGCCGCAAGGTGTCGCTGTTAGCCAAGGTGACAACATCACGCCCAACACTGTGTGGGTCGGTTTGCAGCTGGCGCATCAGCCAGAATGGCACACCTACTGGAAGAACTCGGGCGACTCGGGCTTGCCCACGAAGCTGCAATGGACGCTGCCTGTAGGCGTGCTGGCGGGTGATATTGCGTGGCCTGCGCCGCAAAAAATACGTATTGGCAGCTTGGCCAACTATGGCTATGAGGGGACAGTGCTTTTGGCGGTGCCGTTGACCATCACGCCAGACTTCAAGCCTTCCATCCTCAACCCTGATTTGACGGTCAAGCTCAAGGCTGAATGGCTGGTTTGTAAAAAAGAATGCATTCCCGAGGAGGGCGAGTTCGCGCTCAGTATCCCGACGAAAAGCTCGACGGCGATCAACAGCGCAGCATTTGCCGCAGCATGGGCGGCGCAACCCAAGCCCATCTTGGCAGATACAGGTGTTCTACCTCGCAACAGTGCGTTCATTGAAGGCAATGAACTGAAGTTTGAAGTGCAAGGACTACCAGTCGAGTTGCGCGGAAAAACACTGGATTTTTATCCCGAAACGCCAGAAATCATTGAAAGCAGCGCCGCTGGTCAGCAAACGTGGCAAGGCGCAGTTTGGCGCATCAATTTGCCTATATCTGGGCAACGTAGTCAAAACCCTGAAATGTTGCCACTGGTTTTAAGGTTTGGCGATAAAACTTGGCGGGTTGAGGCGGCGGTGGCCGGTGGTGTGGCTGCATGGCCCAAAGTGGCGACGGTGGCTGGCGTCTCACCAGCATTGACGGCGGCTTTGGCCGCCAATCAAAACGCTACTCAAAATGCCAATGTGACGGTGGCACCGGCAAATTTGACGCTGCTTGCCGCCTTGCTGGGTGCGCTCTTAGGCGGCTTGATTTTGAACCTCATGCCCTGTGTTTTCCCCGTTTTGGCACTCAAAGTGGTTGGTTTTACGCAGCATACCAGCCACAGCGATGTGACTTTGCACCGGCAAAGCGGTGTGGCTTATTTGGTCGGTGTCGTGCTGTCATTCACGGCCTTGGGAGCGTTGATGCTGGCTTTGCGGGCGGCGGGTGAGCAGTTGGGTTGGGGCTTTCAGCTGCAAAACCCAGCGGTGGTGGCGGGTTTGGCGGTTTTATTCACGGTGATTGGCATGAATTTGGCGGGGTTGTTTGAGTTTGGCTCGGTGTTGCCGTCCAGCGTTTCCACCGCGCGCGCCAAGCACCC
>CBDUEA010000219.1:0-4050 GCA_965365965.1 uncultured Polaromonas sp.
CCAGCATCAGGGGCATGGCTATCTTGAGTATTTCACTGGGCTGGATGACGACACCTAAGTTGATCCAGCGTCTTGCGCCTTTTTTGGTCAATCCAAAAATGGCCACCGCAATCAAGAGCGTCACGCCCACCGTGTACAAAGGAACGGCGAGTGACATCAGACGTTGCGGCGGAATTTGGGCGACGAGAAACATCATGGTTGCAGCAATCACCATATTTCGGGCATGGTCAACAAACCGTGTGCCATGGTCAAAACCAGAAGAATACATGGCAACCAAGCCCGCACAGGCCAGTAAGCACACGGCAAGCGCCAAAAGCCCATCAAACCCCTTAAAAACAGGGGCAACTCGTTGCCAAAGAGAAATTCTATTTAAACCAGCTGCCATAGGTGAATTATCCGTTGTCTAAGACCCAAAGACAGCCAATATGGTCATTTTGCGTGTGACAATGGCGTTTATGTTTGCATTATTTGAAGAATCTGGAAAATTTTTAGCTGGACGTGTCATGTCCACGACTGATACCTCGGCCCAAATTGAGTTGGACAGTGGAAAACGCGTCAAAGTCAAAGCAGCGCATGTCTTGCTGCAGTTTGAAAAACCTTCGCCCTCAGAGCTTATGGCTGGCGCGCAAGTGGTTTGTAAGACGATTGACCCCGCTTTGGCTTGGGAATTCTCACCCGATGACGAATTTGGCTTTGCTGACTTGGCGCGTGATTATTTCAATGACAAAGCCTCGGTGGAGCAACAAGCAGCTGCTTTGTTTTGTCTTTTTGAAGCACCCCATTACTTTAGACGTGCCGGTAAAGGGCGCTTCAAAAAAGCCCCCGCTGACATCGTGCATCAGGCGCTCATTGCCATTGAAAAGAAAAAACAAGTCTTACAGCAAATTGCCGATTGGGCGCAAGCGCTTGGTCAGGGCATCTGCCCAGAGCCAATCAAAGAGCAGCTGTATAAAATACTGTTCAAACCAGACAAGAATGCGCCCGAGTACAAAGCCGTGGTCGATGCAGCCCGAGCCACGCATTTAGCACCTCTTGATTTGCTGCAGCGTGCAGGTGCCATCGCCTCGGCCTACCAATTCCATTGGCAACGGTTTTTGTTTGACAACTTCCCCAAAGGCACGGGCTTCCCGCCCCTGAAAGCGCCTCAAGTGGTCGACGATCTGCCGCTGGCTGCCGTATCGGCTTTTTCTATTGATGATTCGGCCACCACGGAGATTGACGATGCGCTGTCTGTGCAAGGTCTTGGCACAGGTACAGTGATTGTTGGTATTCACATCGCTGCGCCTGGCTTAGCGATTGAGCCAGGTGGTGACATCGACAAAGTGGGCCGGCAGCGTTTGTCGACGGTGTACATGCCGAGCTACAAAATCACCATGTTGCCTGATGAAGTGGTCCAAAATTACACCCTCGCCGAGGGGCAAAACTGCCCTGCCGTGTCTTTGTATGTCACACTGGATGAAGAAACACTGGCGATCCAATCCACTGAAAGCAAGTTGGAATTGGTACCGATTGTTGCCAACTTGCGCCATGATGTACTGGACAACTTGATCACCATGGATTGGCTGACCAATGCCAGTTTTGAGCATGAAAATATGCTACAGCCGTCAAATATAGAGCGGACTCAGCTATCCTTTTTATTTAAACTTGCTAACCACTTGAAAGCGCAGCGTGAGATTGTGCGCGGGAAACCCGAGACCTTCAATCGCCCTGATTACAACTTCAAGTTGGTGATGGGTGATGCGGCCAAAGGCTCTTTACCCACAGGTGAGGAGCAAGTGCAAATTACGACCCGCCAGCGTGGCTCACCGCTTGACTTGATCGTTGCCGAGGCCATGATTTTGGCGAACAGTACCTGGGGAAATTGGTTGGCCGAATGTGGCGTGCCGGGCATTTATCGCAGCCAATTTAGTTTAGCGCCTGGCGTGAAGGTTCGTATGGGCACCAAAGCACTGCCGCATGCCGGCATTGGTGTGCCTAGCTATGCGTGGAGCACCTCGCCATTACGGCGCTACACAGATTTGGTCAACCAATGGCAAATCATAGCCTGCATCAAACATGGCAAAACGGCGCCCTTGGCGGCTCCGTTCAAGCCCAAAGACGCAGACTTGTTCTCGATCATTTCTAATTTTGAAGCGACCTACAGCGCTTACAACAACTATCAAAATGGCATGGAACGCTTTTGGACACTCAAATATGTCCAACAGCATGGTTTAACCGAGTTAATCGCAACCGTGTTCAAAGAAGGCATGGTGCGAGCCGACGATATTCCGCTGGTTTTACCCGTGATGGGCGCCAGCAATTTACCTCGAGGCGCTAAAGTTCGCATTAAACTCGGTGCTATTGATGACATCACCTTGGACGTGCATGGTACGGTGCTAGAGCGTTTGGATGCGGTAGACGTGCCGCTCATTGAAGATGACGGTCAAGACGATGAGCAAGATAGCGCAGGCGCTCTCACCATTGCCGTCGATATAGACGAAGTGGAGTCAATATCGCTCGAAAAAGACGCTGCTGTCAGCGTTTCAGCATAGCCGCTACTGGCACCAACTGTTCCCACTTGGATATTTAGCGCTTTTAGATAAGTCTTGGAATGCAAATTTTTAAATCCTTGCGCCATACCTTGAAGGCATTCAGTACGCTGCAAATTGCCTTGGGCGCGTCTTTTGTTTTGCATGCTGTGCCTTTGACGGTACGTTTCGTCGACCCCGAAGGTTTTAATCGCGTTTTTCAAGACACACCACTTGAAGTGATTCTGGTCAATGCCAACACCAAAGAGCGACCAGTTAAAGCACAAGCCATCGCACAGAGTTCTATGGCGGGGGGTGGTGATGCGGATGCCGGTCGCGCCACCACCTTCTTGCCCGCATCTGAACTGACCGCCTTGGGTGACGCGACGATTGATACCAACAAAAAAATGGACACTTTGCAAGAGCAACAAACCATTTTGTTGGCACAGCTCAAAAAACAATTAGCGCTGCTACCGGCACCTGATTTGAACAATCCCAGCAGCAGCCCTGAGATGAAGGCGCAAGAAGAAAAACGGCGTCAACTGAGCAAATTATTGGGTGAAATCGAGCGCCGTATCACACAAGAAAACGAGCGTCCCAAAAAGAAATACATCAGCCCCGCCACGCGTGAAGAAGTTTATGCCGTTTATTACGATCAACTCAGACAAAAAATTGAAGCCAAAGGTACGGTCAATTTTCCCGAGGCTGCGGGTAAAAAACTCTATGGCCAGCTCACCATGATCTTGACGGTGAACCATGATGGTCGCATTTTGGCGACCGAAATCGTTCAAGGTTCTGGGAATCTGACATTGGATCGTCGGGCGCAGGCTATTGCCAACAGCGCGGGACCCTTCGGTGTTTTCAACGCAGCCATGCGACGTAAAGCAGATCAAATTGTGCTGGTCTCGCGTTTTAAGTTCACACGCGATGATGAGCTTAAAACCAAATTGACCGACCAATAACGGCTGCGAGACAATTCAGTTATGAAATCAGCTCGGCGATTACTACTTTTGCTCATTGTGGCGGCAATCACTTTGCAGTTTTATTTCATTGTCAAAATTGCATTGATGACTGTTGTGTCACCCCAATCAACCACTTTTCAACGCTCTGAAATGTGGCGAGTTGTCACAAAACAAGGCCAACTTCCTTGGCGAGAAGTATGGGTGAATTACGCAGACATTTCAAGCAATCTCAAACGTGCCGTCATTGCGTCTGAAGATGGCGATTTTGTGAACCACGATGGTGTTGAATGGGATGCAATTGAGCAAGCTTGGCAAAAAAATGCCAAGGCGCAAGATTTGGCGGAAAAGAAGCTCAAAAAAATGCCTCCAGCCAAGGCAAACACAACAAAAATTATCAAAGCGCCTAAAATTATTGGTGGCTCAACCATCAGTCAACAGCTGGCTAAAAATCTCTTGCTGTCTGGCGAGCGGACGCTTTTTCGTAAAGGTCAAGAATTTATTCTCACGCAGGCATTAGAACTTTTTTTAAGCAAGCAGCGTATCTTAGAAATTTACCTCAATAATGTAGAGTGGGGTGAAGG
>CBDUEA010000220.1:0-4045 GCA_965365965.1 uncultured Polaromonas sp.
GCCTGATACCCGACTACATGGTGATGGGGGAGCGTGGCATGGCCGATATGGGTGAAATGGAAATGGAAATTCCCGACAACACGGCTCGGATGATGACTGGTGCGGGCCCGTTTGGTAGCGTGGAGATGGGTGGCATGTTCAGTGTGGTCAAGGTGCGCAAAGAGCAGAAGCTGGGTGATTACAGCAACCCCGGTTGGTACAAGCACCCAGCAGGTACGGTGGCTTTTGAGACTGCTGGCCCAGTCGCTGAGCCAACACGTTTCAAAGCAGAAAGTAGCTCATCCATGCCCCGCTTGAAGAAAGGCGCTCAAGAGGTGGAAGTGCAAATCCGCAAACCGACGATGGAAGGCATGAAGCATTAACAATCATTTAACTATAATTTTAATAGCTAAAAACATAATAAATACGCCGGCTTAGTTCAAAATTATTCGAAACTACACCATCAATCTTTAATTTTTAGGAAAAATCATGAAATTCTATTCTTCACTCGCTCTCGTTTCTGTTCTCTCTACAACTTTACTAGTCAGCGCAGCAATAGCAAGCGGCTCACATGCTGGAGGTCATTCTGGAGGGCACGATGACGAAGCTATCGGCAAACCCGGCATTGCCGCAAAAGTCAGCCGAACTATTACCGTTGACATGCAAGACGACATGCGCTTTCATGACGCTGAGTTCACAGCAAAACAAGGAGAAACCATCCGCTTTATTGTCAAAAACTCAGGCAAGGTCAAACATGAAATGGTGCTGGGCACAGAAAAAGAGCTCAAAGAGCACTACGAAGTCATGAAAAAGTATCCTGAGATGGAGCATGCGGATGCCAACATGGTCACCGTCGCACCGGGCCAAAGCGGTGAAATCATTTGGCAGTTCACCAAAGCTGGCAGAGTTGACTTTGCTTGCTTACAGCCCGGCCATTACGACGCGGGCATGAAAGGGTTAGTGACCGTCTCTAACAGCAAGTTACCCGCAAAAACTCCTGGACATGGTGCTCATAAGCATTGATTTGAATATCAGCATTCGATTTAAACCACAGAAAGAAACCTCATGAAAACTCTCACAACCCTATGGATGTTGGTTGCCATGTTTGCTGTCGATAGCTCAACTTTTGCAGCTACAAACACAGCAGCACCTGCCGTTGCTCCTTCAACCCTGCAAACTGTGCTGCCAAGCGCCAACGGCGAGGTTCGCAAAATTGACCTTGAGAACAAAAAAAATCACGCTCAAACACGGAGTAATTACAAACTTAGATATGCCTGGCATGACCATGGTTTTTCAAGTCAAAGACCCAGCCATACTGGAAAAAGTCAAAGCGGGTGACAAAGTTAAATTCACCGCAGACGAAGTGAACGGTGCTCTTACTGTGCTCAGCATAGAAACGGTCAAATAATTCCATAAATTTCCGACCATGATGTATTTTCCCAAAAAAGTGAATCATGTCGTTGGCACACTGAATTTGCTACTGCCAGGCTTAAGTTGACAAATTTAGTCAGTTAAAACCGTGTATCAAATTGAGAATTTCAAGCTTTAAAAATTATCCTAATAGGGTATATCCTAGGTGCAGCAATGCATAAGCATCGAACAATATCTATGTACTTCATTTCATAGGAAATGCACTGCATAACCGCATGCCTTTCCACCTAGAACCAATTAGGAGATAGTCATGCAAAAGATATTGCACATCAACCCTGACAAATGCACGGGTTGCCTACAGTGTGAAATGGCCTGTTCTTTTGAGAACTACGGCACTTTCGCGACGGCCAAATCGCGTATCAAGGTGTTTGACTTTCACCATACTGGCAAAAAAGTGCCCTACACCTGTACGCAATGTGACGAAGCTTGGTGTCTGCATGCCTGCCCTGTTGAAGCCATCACCGTGGACAAAGCCACTGGCGCAAAGGTGGTGAACGAAAGTACCTGTGTGGGCTGCAAGGTTTGCACCATCGCTTGCCCTTTTGGGACGATCAATTACGTAGAAGAAACTGGCAAGGTACAAAAATGTGACCTGTGCGGAGGTGACCCAGCTTGTGCCTCAGCTTGCCCAACAGGCGCGATTACTTTTATTGACGCCAACTGGACAGGTTTGGGCAAGATGGCGCAGTGGGCAGACAAATTGGGCAACCAGCCTTCAGCGTCTTAATCCACCACCCTTTAAGCCATCAGTCTGCAACGGCCAAATTCCATTCAAGGAGAACAATCATGTCATGGGCAGGAAAAATCCTACGGGTTAATTTAACAGAGGGAACCGTCAAATCTGAACCTCTCAACATGGGCTGGGCACGGTCATATATTGGCTCGCGCGGCTTAGGTACGAAGTATTTGGTGGAAGAGGTTGACGCGACCGTTGACCCGCTTTCGCCCGAGAACAAAATTATCTGGTCAACCGGTCCGTTGACCGGCACCATGGCATCCACGGGTGGGCGTTACACCGTGGTCACCAAAGGACCATTAACTGGCGCTGTTGCTTGCTCCAACTCCGGTGGTTACTGGGGTGCCGAGTTCAAAATGGCTGGCTGGGACATGGTTATTTTTGAAGGCAAGAGCCCTAAACCGGTCTACCTGTACGTCAACGATGATCTGGCTGAATTGCGCGATGCCTCTCACTTGTGGGGCAAGAGTGTCTGGGAGACTGAAGCTGCGCTCAAAACCAGCTTGCAAGACCCACTGACGCGTGTCTCCAGCATTGGCAAAGCGGGTGAGAACTTGGTGCTTTTTGCCTCGGTCGTGAACGACTTGCACCGCGCTGCCGGACGCTCAGGTGTGGGTGCTGTTATGGGCAGCAAAAACCTCAAAGCTATTGCGGTGCGGGGTACCAAAGGCGTGGGTAACTTGCACAATCCCAAAGAGTTCATGAAAGTGGTCGCCGAGAAGAAAAAAATCTTGGCAGAAAACGGCGTGACGGGTACAGGTTTACCTGCTTTTGGCACACAGGTTTTGATGAGTGTGATCAATGAAGTGGGCGGTTTGCCCACACGCAACCACCGTGACAACCAATTTGAAAGCGCCAAAGACATCGGGGCAGAAGCCATGGCTACGCCGCGCACGACGGATGGCAAAAAGCAATTGGTGACCAACCAAGCTTGCTTTGGCTGTACCATTGCCTGCGGCCGTATCAGCAAAATGGATGAAACGCACTTCAC
This sequence comes from uncultured Polaromonas sp., assembly GCA_965365965.1. GTDB lineage: Bacteria > Pseudomonadota > Gammaproteobacteria > Burkholderiales > Burkholderiaceae_C > Aalborgiella. Next base: position 3,138 of record CBDUEA010000220.1, read on the forward strand.
CATCGTCAACAAACCGCAATACCGAGGTGCCAATGGCGGCTTGGAATATGAAGCAGCTTGGGCCTTGGGTGCTGCCAACGGTGTGAACGACCTCGAAGCGCTGCAATACGCCAACCTGCTGTGCAACGAAGAAGGGATTGACCCGATCAGCTTTGGTACCACCATCGGTGCGGTGATGGAACTGTATGAAATGGGCGTTCTCACCAAAGAACAAATTGGTATTGATGCCAATTTCGGCTCCGCCCAGGCCTTGGCCTTCTTGGCGGAAGAAACCATCAACGGACGTGGCTTTGGCAAAGAAATTGGCCAAGGTTCAAAACGACTCACCGCTAAATATGGCCATCCTGATCTGAGCATGAGCTCGAAAGGACTCGAGTTCCCTGCTTATGATGGCCGCGCTATTCAAGGGATCGGCTTGGCGTATGCGACTTCTAACCGGGGTGGCTGCCATTTACGCGGTTACACCATCGCGTCTGAAATATTGGGTATTCCAGTGAAAACCGATCCTTTAGAGCATGAAGGAAAACCTGAGTTGGTCAAAGCCTTCCAAGATGCAACTGCTGCGTTTGACTCTTCCGGCTTGTGCATTTTCACAACCTTTGCTTGGGGTTTGGCAGATTTAGCGCCGCAAATGGCTGCAGCCTGTGGTGACGAATTCACCACCGAAGCGTTAGAGAAAATAGGTGAGCGCATCTGGAACATGGAGCGCGAATTCAACAACCGTGCTGGTTTTACCGCCAAAGACGACAGCTTGCCAAAACGCTTACTCACCGAAGCCTGCAAAACGGGCCCTGCCAAGGGCAAAGTCAATATGCTGGCAGAGATGATGCCCAAGTATTACGCAGCACGCGGTTGGGACACTGAAGGTCGTCCTACCCCAGCGACGCGTGAGCGCTTGGGTCTTTGAT
>CBDUEA010000221.1:0-4041 GCA_965365965.1 uncultured Polaromonas sp.
TACCAAAAGCAAATGGTGTGACGATATCAAACCAGTGCGCCTTGCCCACTTTATCGAAATTCATCTTACCCATACCGATAGCAATTGCACAACCAGCCACAATGCCAAGAAGTACTGAAATATTGGCTATAAACCCTTTGCTGTACTTAACAAGCAAGAGAATGAACACCAAAACAATCGCTGCAATAGCTAAGTTGTCCAAAGCGCCATAGCTCATGTTATCAACCATTGGGATCGGACCCGGCAACTTTAGAGCTGGTGCAGCAGCGCCGGCTGGCAAATTGGCTGCGGCAGCCGCAGACGTAGCCTTGGCACTGTCTACCATAGCCACCAATTTAGGGACATCAACACTTTGTGCCAATTGAGCAGGACCGCCAGTCGCCCAGCCCACACCAACCCGCATCAAGCTGATACCAATAATTGCAATGATCGTACCTGTCACAACAGGTGGGAAAAACCGCAAGAGCTTACTAATCACTGGGGCAATGATCATGGATACGATACCAGCACCAATGATCGCACCGAAAATTGCACGCGCTCCATCTACGCCCGGCATGGCATTGGCGAAAGCCACCATCGGCCCGACAGCTGCAAACGTTACACCCATCATCACAGGTAACTTGATGCCGAAATATTTTGTGAAGCCTAAAGACTGAATGAGCGTAACAATGCCGCATGCAAACAGATCCGCAGAAATAAGCATTGCAACCTGCTCAGGAGTGAGCTTTAGTGCACGGCCAACAATCAAAGGCACGGCAATAGCACCAGCATACATCACTAGCACATGTTGCAACCCAAGGGCAGTAAGACGCCCTGCAGGTAATTTCTCATCCACCGGGTGGACAGTTGTATTTGTCATATTTGTCTCCTAATTTTTTCTCTGAAATGATAAATGGAATGTTGAAAATTTGTAATGCTTTAAAAATCTTCCTTTATCTACTGCACGGTTAACAAAAATTAATTCGCTGGGGCACCCGCCTCAAACCAGCGCTTGATGACAGCACGCTCATCATCTGTAATCTGGGTCGCATTATTCATCGGCATGACTTTCAGCACAACAACTTGCTGGTACATTGCCTGCGCATGCTTGGTAATTTCAGCAGTAGAGTCGAGTCGTACATTTTTGCTTTGCAAAGCAGCGCCATGACACAAAACGCAACGCTGATCTACGATTCCTTTTACTTGCGCAAACGTTGCTGGTGCGGCAACTGCAGCAACAGGTTGTGCGTCAGGCTTGGTAGCCCAAATTGTGCCAATGAGAATTAATGTTCCAATAATTGCGTAGTACCAAGGAACTGGTTTGCCATAGGCTAGCGCTTTGTGGCGAAGTGCAAATGAGAAGCGTATCAAAGCGCCTGCCACCATGATTGCAACCAGCACCAACCAATTATTTTTAGCGCCGTAGGTAAAACCATAATGGTTGCTCATCATTGCAAACAGAACTGGCAAAGTAAAGAAGGTGTTGTGTACGCTACGCTGCTTACCACGCTGACCATGAACTGGATCTACGGGCTGCCCAGCTTTAATGGCAGCAACGACGGTGCGTTGCCCAGGAATAATCCAGAAGAAAACGTTACCGCTCATCGTGGTGGCAACCATGGCGCCAACCAGCAAAAAGGCAGCACGACCAGCAAACAGGTGACAAGACAACCATGATGCGAAAACGATCAACACGAAAACGCAACCGCCGACGATCAGGTCACCATTTTTGCCACGACCGAGAGTTCGGCAGATCGTGTCATAGAGCACCCAAAACGCTACAAAAAACCCAAGTGCAGTGGAGACTGCTGCAGCAGGTGACCAGTCGAACAAGGTTTTGTCAATCAAGAACGTGCTTGCGTTGTAAAGATACAGCACTGTGAACAGTGCAAAACCAGTCAACCAAGTGGTGTAACTTTCCCACATCGACCAGTGCAACTGGTCAGGCACATAGCCAGGTGATACCGGGTATTTTTGATGGTGATAAAAGCCACCACCATGCACGCCCCACTGCTCACCACCTACGCCTTTGTCGACATCTGCTTTATTTTTCGGCGGTGTCAGGCTGTTATCAAGTGAGACAAAATAAAACGAAGCCCCAATCCACGCGATGCCGGTGATGATATGAGCCCAGCGGAGCAGCAGATTTGCCCAGTCAAGTAAGTAAGCTTCCATAGTGTGTTTACAAAGTTAAATGCAGCCGAATCCGGCTGTAAATTCCACACCACAGCGGGCTCTGTGAGGAATGATTTCGCGATCACAGATAACCTTAACTTTGTGGGTAAGCAATCTATGAGCTCCGCAGCGAAACAAGCGAACTGTATACGATTCTGCATGCAATCTCATATAGGTAATTACCCTAAATCAACCAGATTTCGAGCTTTTAAGGACTGAGCTGCAGTAGATCGGTCGAACATCTAGAAAGCAAAAAGCCCCTAAAGATTCCTATCTACACAGGGGTAAATAAGTTGAAACAGGACAAAATTGTTAAAATTCCACTAATTCACAAAAATCTGAGACACACAGCTTTTTATTTGCACTAAAAGTAAATTTGTATACACTAGGGTTTTAATTTAATCTAGATTTAACCAATAATTATTTATATGCCCATAAGTTTGCATAAGAATCGCAATAATCTTAAAGTTATCCAGCCCACTGAAGCAAAGATGCGATTGCGTCGAGTCGCTAACAATGCTGCTGCGTTTAATAACACTCAAGATATAACAGAATCCATCACTGCTGCAATTGTGGGTCGCCGTTTAATGCCAGGCACAAAGTTGCCTGAGCAAAAAATAGCCGACATCTTCAAAGTATCGCGCACACTGGTGCGCCAAGCACTCAACCAGCTCAGCCGAGACAAGCTGGTGGTCCTTGAACCAGCTCGCGGTGCTTTTGTTGCAAGTCCAAGTGTTGAAGAGGCGCGTCAAGTCTTCGAAGTGCGTCAAATATTGGAAGGTGCGTTGATACGACGTTTGTGCGCAGTTGTTACAGATGCGCAAGTGGCCGAACTACGCGTCCACATTCAGGCTCAACGCGTCGCCGTCTCCGGCAATAATGTTACCGAGCGTACGCGACTGTTGGCCGATTTCCATCTTGTCATGGCAAAGATGCTTGGCAACAGCGTACTCGCCCAACTGCTCAGTGATCTGCTCACACGGTCATCATTGATTGCGTTAATGTACCAGTCCTCGCAATCAGCCGAGGCATCGCTAATTGATCACATTGCCATCGTTGACGCCTTTGAACGACACGATATCAAGGCTGCCGTGCAACTGACAATTGATCATCTTGAAGAAGTAGAAAAAAATCTGCGCTTGAACCCTCGTGATACTGATCTCACGCAAGTGCTCAAGCCTGACCTCACTTGAATACAAACTATTCACACGATCTGAGAAACCTAAACATTCAATGGTCAGGCGACAAACAAGCTTTCAAAGTTTGGGGCTGCGTACAGACATCACTCAAAGCGCCTTTAACTTTAAATAATTACTAACCAATTTCATCTTCTATTAAAAAAAATTTACTTAGGAAACAACATGATCACTCTCGACCAGATCAATGCAGTAAACCAGACTGAGTTCACCAAACTACTCGATGGTACTTATGAGCACTCACCGTGGATTGCTGAACAGGCATGGGCACACCGGCCATTCAAGAGTTTGGCTCATCTCAAACTGGCTTTGGTCAATGTCGTCCGCGCATCAGGACGTGATGCGCAACTTGGTTTAATTCGTGCCCACCCAGAGTTGGCTGGGAAGGCGATGTTAACGAACACCTTGACGGCGGAATCAACTAACGAACAAGGCAAAGCAGGTCTGACAGATTGCAGCCCGGCAGAGTTAGCACATATCCAGAAACTCAACGCTGACTATGGCACAAAATTCGGTTTTCCTTTCATTCTCGCGGTGCGCGGGCCGAGAGGTCTGGGGCTCCAAAAATCAGAGATTATTGCCACCTATGAACGACGCATAGACAACCACCCAGACTTTGAGCTTGCTGAATGCCTGCGTAACATCCATCGCATCGCTGAGATTCGTCTCAATGACAAGTTCGGACATGAAC
>CBDUEA010000222.1:0-4037 GCA_965365965.1 uncultured Polaromonas sp.
AAGCATCCATCTCTTGGCGTGAAAAGGCCGCGCCCTCTGCGGTGCCCTGCACTTCGATGAAATGGCCGGCACTGGTCATGACCACATTCATGTCTGTATCGCAGGCGGAATCTTCGGTGTACTCCAAATCGAGCAAAGGCGTGCCTTGCACTATACCCACAGAAATGGCGGCTACCGTTTGGTGAATGGGTGATTCAGTGAGTTTGCCAGAGGCGATGAGCGTGTTGACCGCGTCTTGGGCAGCCACAAAGGCACCCGTGATGCTGGCGGTGCGGGTGCCACCATCGGCCTGAATCACGTCGCAATCAAGGTGAATGGTGCGCTCGCCCAGTTTTTTGAGGTCAAACACCGCCCGCAAAGAGCGGCCAATGAGCCGCTGAATCTCTTGGGTTCTACCGCTTTGCTTGCCGCGCGCGGCCTCGCGGTCGCTGCGCGTGTGGGTGGCGCGTGGCAGCATGCCGTATTCCGCCGTGACCCAGCCTTCGCCACTGCCCCGTTTGTGTCCCGGCACTTTTTCTTCGACCGAGGCGGTGCAAAGTACCTTGGTGTTGCCAAATTCGATCAAAACCGAGCCTTCGGCGTACTGGGTGTAATGGCGCGTCATACGCACAGGGCGCAACTGGTTAGCCAAGCGAGAGGCTGTTCTTATAAATTCGGTCATAGCGCGGGTCCTGAAAAGTGTGGAAGTTTTAAAATTTTGGAAGTTTTAGAGCGAGAACGCCTGAATTAGACACCACGATGGGGCGACAGCGATTCAAATAGGCTGAAATGACGCCTAAGTCGCCAACGCAGCTTGTAATTCAACGGTGGTTTGGGGGCGTCCAATGGGGTCAAGCGTCATACACCACTCAACCACTTCAATCAATTTGTCGGAATAGACGGATTTTTTACGCAGCAAACTTTCTGCCAGCGTGTCTTTTTCGCGCCGTTTGGCGACTTCTAAGGGCGGATAGCCCATCATCATGGAGTACAGACAAGCCCCTATCGCGTATAAATCTGTCCAAGCGCCCACTTGTGCGTTGCGGCGATACATCTCTGGCGCCGCAAAACCCGGCGTGTACATGGGTTGCGCAAATTCTTCGTCTTTGTTCAGCACCTCGCGCGCTGCGCCAAAATCAATCAGCAAAGCTCTGTCGTCGTCGGTGATGAATAAATTAGCTGGTGTACGACTTGCAAGCCTTGCAATAATTCATCAAAAACACTGCGGATTGTGCTTTCACTGAAAGCGGGTCCTTTTTTCACTTGCCTACCCGTCACGATGAAGTCTTGCAAGGTGGCTCCTTGCAAATAAGTCATGACCAAATAAACCGTCTCGTTTTGGCGCAAAAAATTAGAAACAGCCACCACCGCAGGATGCGATATCTGCGCCAAAGAGCGCCCCTCTTCAAAGAAGCTTTTAAGCCCTAGCCGGTACAGAGACAGCTTATCGGGCCTCACTTGTGGGGATAATTGCCCTTCGTGACGCGTTGCCAGTGACGTTGGCAAGTATTCTTTAATGGCCACCTGCGCACCCGATTTATCAAGCGCCAAATACACCAAGCCAAAACCGCCCTCGGCCAAGTGCCGCACGATTCGGTAGTCTCCGATCACGGTATCAACGGGTAAAGGGGCGAGATGAGGCTTTGACATAATTCCTAGTATTGTCGATAAACTTATCTTACCCAGCACCGAGCGGCCTCATACTCATGGGGCTTGAGTTTTACATCTTAAAACAAGATTTTTCGCACGCTTTCGGGCGTTAAGCACTTCCAAAGGAACATTTTCATGTCAGTTCACAGCATGACCGGGTATGCAAGCGCGCAAGCAGATATTCGCCAAACTGAGGTAAACGCGGTCTCAGCTCCGCTGAGCCGCTTGCAGTTGGCTGTGGAGGTTCGGTCGGTTAACAGCCGGTTTTTAGACATTTCATTTCGCCTGCCGGATGAATTAAGGCAAGCCGAGCCAGCCTTGCGGGCTTTACTCACCACGCAGATCAAACGCGGCAAGGTCGAGGTGCGTGTGGCGCTGGAAAATGCCGCATCTCATTTACCTTCGCAGCCATCGACCGAAATGTTGGCGCATTTAAACCGGGTTCAGAGCACCATCAAATCCACCCTACCCGATGCACGGGCGCTGAGCGTGGCCGACATCATTCGCATGGCTAACGGACAAAACCACGCACAAAGCTCAGACGCAGACACCACTGAATCGTTGATGCAACTCTCCAAAACCGTCATTTCAGCACTCTTGGACGCACGGCAACGCGAAGGCGCGCGATTGGCCGACATGTTGAGCGACCGAATCGCCCAGTTGCGTCAACTCGCAGCCCTTGCTAGCCCCTTGATTCCGCAGTTAGTGTCGCAACAGCGGAACAAGTTTTTAGAGCGTTGGAGTGAGGCGCTAGCGCTTGGCAATGCGGATACAAAACCATCCGCGCAAGCTGAACAAGCCGCCATGGACCGCGCACTTAGCGAAGCTACTGCTTTTGCCATCCGCATTGATGTGGCGGAAGAGTTGACACGTTTGGCCTCACATTTGGAGGAAATTGAACGCTTATTGGCCAAAGGCGGCGAAAACGGCAAACGTTTGGACTTTTTGATTCAAGAACTCCACCGTGAAGCCAATACCTTGGGTGCGAAATCATCTGTTTTGGAGCTCACCCGCATTTCGGTTGAGATGAAAGTGCTGATCGAGCAAATGCGCGAGCAGGTTCAAAATATTGAATAAGCCAGGTCTAACTGAAAATAGTTTTCAATAGTTCTATAAAATCTATAGCTTGCAATTTAATTCCGCACGATACTTTTAACGACAGTTAATTCTTAGGCTATGGACTACCCCGGTCATCTTTTTGTTGTTGCAGCGCCCAGCGGCGCTGGCAAATCCAGCTTGGTTAAAGCCTTGATGGAGCTTGATTCACAAGTACATCCCTCCATTTCTCACACGACGCGACCTCCACGAGGTCAAGAAAAGCATGGTCGTGAGTACTACTTTGTCTCTGCGACTGAATTTGACGAGATGATTGCCAAGAACGCCTTTGTTGAATGGGCCAATGTCCATGGACAGCGCTATGGCACCTCCAAAAGAACCGTAGAAGATCGTATTTCTACCGGTACCGACGTTATTTTGGAAATCGACTTCCAAGGGGCGCTGCAAATCAGGCAGTTATTTTCCAATGCCGTACTCATTTTCATCCTGCCGCCAAGCTGGGAAGAGCTCCGTTCTCGCTTGGAGCGACGCGGAGAAGACAGCCCTGAAGTCATCGAACTGCGCCTCAAAAACGCAGAATTAGAGGTTGCTCAGGCCAAAGAATTCGATTTCGTTATAATCAACGAATCGTTCGATCGTGCGCTTTTTGATTTAAAAGCGATTGTTCACGCTCAACGCCTGAAATTTTCAGCGCAAATCCGCAACCGTGCGGAGACTTTTGCTGCCTTGCACATTTATTAGATTCTTAACATTTTCGGAGCTTTTTTATGGCGCGTATCACTGTCGAAGATTGTTTATTACAAATTCCAAATCGCTTTCAACTGGTTCTGGCGGCCACTTACCGTGCTCGGATGTTGAGCCAAGGTCATACACCAAAAATTGAGAGCAAAAACAAACCATGCGTTACCGCTTTGCGCGAAATCGCAGAGGGTAAAGTTGGCTTGGAAATGCTGCGTAAAGTACCTCTTTGAAGTCATTTTTAAGACCAAATCAACCGATTTGTTGAAAATTTCTAGACTCTCTCAAAAAAAGCACCGTAAAACGGTGCTTTTTTTATGTTCACGCATCAATCATTCTCACTACCCGCTAAAGTAGGGGTATGAATGACACGCCATTCCCATCCGTTAAAGGTGAACGCAAGCCTCTTGACCCCTCGGCGTCAGCCAATGCCACGGCCGCTAGTTTTGCGGCATTAACAGCCAAACTGGATTATCTTGATGCCACGGATGTAGAGGCGGTTCGCCAAGCGGATTGTTTTTCGGACGAAGCCCATTTATGTCAGCTTCGAAACAATGGTGAACCTTACATCACCCACCCCATTGCAGTCACCGCGCCGTGCGGCACTTGGAAAA
>CBDUEA010000223.1:0-4033 GCA_965365965.1 uncultured Polaromonas sp.
CGTGCCTGCATCGGGTGCAAAATGCGCTTCAGAGGCTTTCATGCCATATTTGTCGATGAGGTATTCCACAATCGCACCAGACTCTGCCACGGTGATGTCGCCATCGGTGATGACCGGTGATTTGCCCAGCGGATGCACCTTGCATAACTCTGGCGGTGCGAGCATGGTTTTGGCGTTGCGCTGGTAGTGCTTGATTTCATAGGGCACACCCAACTCCTCCAGCAGCCAGAGTACGCGTTGCGAGCGGGAATTGTTGAGGTGGTGGACGATGATCATGGGCTGCTTTCTAAGCGTTGTGTAAATTGGTTGCGATGATTTTGGCAGTTTCCCCAGTCAGGGTTGTCAACCAGGCGTCTTTAACCCCATCGTAGCGTTGCCAAGCCACTTATTTCAGTGTGTCTGCAATGCGCTGCGCACAGTTTTTGGCTTGCACAGCGTCTTGCGCTTCCACCATCACCCGTACCAAAGGCTCGGTACCGCTGGCACGAATCAGCACCCGGCCGGTGTTGCCCAGTTCAGCCTCCACCGCTGCAGTAGCTGCCACCAGTGCTGGTAATTTTTGCAGACTCGCCCAAGTTTGACTGGCTTGCAGGCGGACATTGATCAGCGTTTGCGGGAACAGCGTCACATCGCTCAACAATGCTGCCATAGTTTTGCCACTGCGGGCGCAGGCTTGCAGCACCTGCAGCGCACTGACTATGCCGTCGCCGGTGGTGTGTTTGTCCAACGCCAGCAGGTGGCCAGAACCCTCGCCGCCCAGAATCCAGCCGCGCTTGTCCAACTCCTCCAGCACATAGCGGTCACCCACTTTGGCACGGACGAATTCAACGCCTTTGGCTTTGAGGGCGATTTCTACTGCCAGATTGGTCATCAGCGTGCCCACCGCACCTGCGACAGGCTCACCACGTTCCAGTCGTTCTTTGACCATCAAATACAGCACTTCGTCACCGTTGAACAAACGGCCGTGCGCATCGACCAATTGCAATCGGTCGGCATCGCCGTCCAAAGCAATGCCGTAATCTGCTTGGTAAAGCTGTACGGCGGCGATGAGCGCTTCGGGGTGCGTCGCACCCACCTCGTGGTTGATGTTCAAGCCATCAGGCGTGCAGCCGATGGCGATAACTTCTGCGCCCAGTTCGTGAAATACATTGGGCGCCACTTGGTAGGCTGCACCATGCGCCCCATCGACGACGATTTTGAGTCCTTTGAGCGTCAAATCATGGGCAAATGTGCTTTTGCAAAACTCGATATAGCGGCCAGCGGCATCGTCCAATCGACGGGTTTTACCGAGATTGGCCGAATCAACCCATTTAGGTGGCTCGTCCATCATGGCTTCGACAGCCAATTCCCAAGCATCGTCCAGTTTCGTGCCTTTCGCGCTGAAGAATTTGATGCCGTTGTCGGCAAACGCGTTGTGGCTGGCGCTGATGACCACACCCAAGCTGGCACGCTGCGCACGGGTCAAATATGCCACACCGGGTGTGGGCAGAGGGCCGAGCAGGACCACATTGACACCAGCAGAGTTGAAGCCCGACTCCAGCGCGCTTTCCAGCATATAGCCCGAAATACGGGTGTCTTTGCCGATCAGCACCGTGGGCCGCTCCTCGGTCTGCTTGAGCACACGACCCACTGCGTGGGCAAGTTTAAGCACAAAATCAGGGGTAATAGGATGCTGCCCCACCTCACCACGAATGCCGTCAGTACCAAAGAATTGTCTGCTCATCTTGAATGTCTCGCTATGATTTTTAATGATTTATAAAGTTGTTGTCAGGACTGAAGGCTGCTGCAAATATTCAAACAAGCTGTTTTTGCACCGCTTGCAACACTTTTAAGGCAGCCGCCGTTTCTTTCACATCGTGCACCCGAACAATACTGGCACCGTTTTGCACGGCAAGCACAGCTGCCACCACACTAGGCGCGGTACGATCGGGCATCTCCAAACCTGTCACGGTACCAAGCGCCGACTTGCGGGACCAGCCCGCCAAGATCGGCACTCCGAGTACCAATAATTCACGCTGTCTGGCCAGCAAGTTGAAGTTTTGCTCAACAGTTTTACCAAAGCCAATGCCAGGATCAACGATAATACGGTCTAAATTAACCTCTAGCCAGCGTAATTGTTCAATTCTTTGCTTCAAAAATAAGAGCACCTGCGGCAGCACTTCACTCTGCATGGGTTCGGCTTGCATGGTTTGCGGCTCGCGGTGCATGTGCATCAGGCAGACGCCGCAGTTGGGGTGCTGTGCCACCACCTCGGCAGCGCCCAGGTAGCCCACACCACCGGGCTGGCGCAACGCCCAAATATCGTTGATGATGTCTGCGCCAGCATCCAGCACCGCATGCATAACTTGTGGTTTGTAGGTGTCCACCGAAACAGGGACGCCTAATTTGATGGCTTCGCGAACCACGGGCAACACGCGAGCCAACTCCACCTCTAGCGGCACTTGCGGCGCACCTGGGCGCGAAGACTCACCACCAATGTCCAAAATATCAGCACCATCCGCCAGCAACTGCTCCGCGTGACGCAGAGCACTGCCCGAGGCGGCATAACGCCCACCGTCTGAGAATGAATCAGGTGTGACGTTTACGATCCCCATGATCTTGGGGTGGGAGAGATCTATTTGAAAGCGGGAGGTTTGCCAGAACATGGGCTTATTTTAGGTGAGCGATGAAGGCTTCAACATGGTGCTTTTCGGTCTTCATACCGAGAATCGATCCTTATTTGCGGCATTAATCCGGTATAGATGTGTATTTGCAAAAAAAAACGAGGCAAACGGCCTCGTTTTTTGATATTCAACCTCGGTTTATCCGTGACGAATTAAGCCGCTGTCGGGGAGGGTTCCGGTTTGATCACGGGTGCGCTGCCGCTACCACTGTCACCACCACCAGCCGGTGGGATGCGCGGCGTCCAGTCTTTGGGTGCCAGTGGTTGTTTACCTGCCATGATGTCATCCAACTGGTCGCTGTCAATGGTTTCCCACTCCAGCAAGGCTTTGGCCATGGCATGCATTTTGTCCTGATTGTCTTCAATCAGTTTACGGGCACGGCCATACTGCTCATCAATGATGCGACGAATCTCTGTGTCCACCTTGAGCATGGTTTGCTCACTCATGTTGGTGGTTTTGGTCACTGAGCGACCCAAGAAAACTTCGCCTTCATTATCCGCATACACCATGGGACCGAGCGCCTCCGACATACCGTAGCGCATCACCATGTCTCGCGCCAAACCGGTAGCGCGCTCAAAGTCATTACTGGCGCCGGTGGTCATTTGCTTCATGAACACTTCTTCGGCGATACGGCCACCAAACAGCATCGCAATCTGGCTCAGCATGAATTCGCTGTCGTAGCTGTAGCGATCTGCTGCTGGCAAGCTCATGGTGACACCCAAAGCACGGCCACGCGGGATGATGGTGACTTTATGCACAGGGTCACACTTAGGCAACATTTTTCCGATCAAAGCATGACCGGCTTCGTGGTAGGCCGTATTGCGGCGCTCTTCCTCGGGCATGATCATGCTCTTGCGTTCTGGCCCCATCAAGATTTTGTCTTTGGCTTTCTCAAAGTCCTGCATTTCAACGACGCGTGCATTGCGACGCGCTGCCATCAAGGCCGCTTCGTTGCACAAGTTTGCCAAATCTGCACCACTCATACCAGGCGTACCACGAGCAATCGTGCCAGGGTTGACGTCTTGCGACACTGGAATTTTGCGCATGTGCACGTTCAAAATCTGCTCACGACCACGAATATCTGGCAGCGTCACGTAGACTTGGCGGTCAAAACGACCTGGGCGGAGCAACGCAGCATCCAAAATATCTGGACGGTTGGTAGCAGCGACCACAATCACGCCAAGGTTGGTTTCAAAGCCGTCCATCTCGACCAGCATCTGGTTCAAGGTTTGCTCACGTTCGTCATTGCCACCGCCGACACCCGCGCCACGTTGGCGGCCGACGGCATCAATTTCATCGATAAAAATGATACAAGGTGCATTTTTCTTGGCGTTTTCAAACATGTCGCGTACGCGGGATGCACCCACGCC
>CBDUEA010000224.1:0-4011 GCA_965365965.1 uncultured Polaromonas sp.
CTTCAAAATTGCCAAATGTCCTTCTTTGTACATCGGGTTTGTGATAGGTCGAATCACATCTTGGTCAGCACGCGGTACGTCAGTCAGATCAGGTAAGCTGCGCAACACTTCGCCAATGGTTTGGCCTGTGATGGTGATGCAGTCTTCGTTCAGCAAACCAGCAGCCATCAAAGTTTTCATCACTTGTGGAATGCCGCCAGCTTTGTGCAAATCGACAGCCAAGTATTTGCCTGATGGTTTCAAGTCACACAACACAGGAATTTTCTTACGCATGCGCTCAAAGTCGTCAATCGACCATTCGACACCGGCTGCGTGGGCAATCGCCAAGAAGTGCAGCACTGCGTTGGTGGAGCCACCCGTTGCCATAATCACAGCAACAGCGTTTTCAATCGACTTTTTAGTCACGATGTCACGCGGTTTGATGTCTTTTTTGACTGCCTCAATCAATACTCGGGCTGACTCTGCAGAGGAATTGAGCTTTTCATCATGCGGGTTTGCCATGGTGGACGAGTAGGGCAGGGAGATGCCCAGCGCTTCAAACGCTGAACTCATGGTGTTTGCGGTGTACATGCCACCGCAAGAGCCGGTGCCTGGGATCGCGCGACGCTCGATTTGTAACAGGTCTTCGTCGCTCATACGGCCTGCAGCGTTTTCGCCCACGGCTTCAAACACGCTGACGATGTTGAGATCTTTTCCTTGGTAATGGCCAGGCAAAATCGTACCACCATAAACATAAATAGCGGGCACATTGGCGCGCAGCATGCCCATCAGGCCGCCTGGCATGTTTTTGTCGCAACCGCCAACCACCAATACGCCATCCATCCATTGACCTTGAACGCAGGTTTCAATGCAATCGCTGATGACCTCACGGCTAACCAAGCTGTATTTCATGCCTTCAGTGCCCATGGCCATACCGTCAGAAATCGTCGGCGTACCAAAGACTTGCGCATTGCCGCCAGCCGCTTCAATCGCAGCAATCGCTGCATCTGCTAGCTTTTGAAGGCCAGAATTACACGGTGTGATGGTGCTGTGACCGTTAGCCACACCAATCATGGGTTTCTTAAAGTCTGCTTCTTCGTAGCCCATGGCGTAATACATGGAGCGGTTTGGCGCACGAGATTTACCTTCGGTGATGTTTTTGCTGCGGGGGTTCAAAATAGTCATGGTGCGTTTTGTGATGAGGTTAAGTGGACGAGCTTAAGACGCACAATTTTAACGTGAATAGAACAGCTCAAAACGGCTGATAATATGCAGCTTATGCTGATTCACCCTCAAATAAACCCCGTCGCACTGCAAATTGGTCCTTTGGCAGTTCATTGGTACGGTTTGACTTACCTTGCGGCCTTTGCTTTATTCATGGTTTTGGGCTATCGCAGACTCAAGCATCAGCCTTTTGCGCGAATCAAAGGCGTGGGTGCTTGGTCTCGTCGCGATGTAGAGGATATTTTGTTTGCCGGCGTGATGGGCGTGATATTGGGTGGACGCATTGGTTATTGCCTGTTTTACAAACCAACCTATTATTTTTCACATCCCCTTGAGATTTTTGCTATTTGGCAAGGCGGCATGAGTTTTCATGGCGGCATGTTGGGGGTGATAGCGGCGATGGTGTGGTTTGCCTACTCGCGTAAAAAACCGTTTTGGCAAGTCATTGACTTTGGCGTGCCTTGTGTGCCGACGGGTTTGGCTGCAGGACGTATTGGTAACTTCATCAATGGTGAGTTGCCAGGCCGCTTGGCGGATCCGTCTCTGCCGTGGGGCATGGTGTTCAGAGGCTATGGCGATGCACCAAGACATCCCTCGCAAATTTACCAGTTTTTGCTGGAGGGACTGTTGCTGTTTGTGTTGCTGTGGCTGTACGCCCGTAAAGAGCGCAAAGAAGCGCAGGTGTCGGCAGCCTTCTTCTTTGGGTATGGCGTGCTGCGCTTCACGGCAGAGTTTTTTCGCGAGCCAGATGCCTTTCTCGGTATCTTGTCGCTTGGCATGAGCATGGGGCAATGGCTGTGCGTACCGATGATTGTGGGTGGCGCTGCGCTTTGGATTTGGGCGAATGGCAGACCCATAAAGAAATATTAATTCGTGATTCTAAGCCGTGCCTGCAACATCACCCTTGATAAACGCAATTACTGCGGCAATCAAGGTTTCTGGTTGCTCACGGTGAGGAGTATGACCAGATGCGGGGATTTCTAGCAGCTGAGTTTGAGGAATATGCCTAGCGATACCGCGAATTTGTTCCAACGTGCCGTATTCATCGTTAATCCCTTGTACGGCTAAAAGCGGGCATTTAATCGATTTGATTTTTTCTTCGATATTCCAATGGCGAAACTCAGGGTCTAACCAAATGTTGTTCCAACCCCAAAAGGCAGAATCAACATCATCGTGGTGGTGGGACAAGCGACTGCGTAAATCCGTGTTTTCGTAGGCTAGGCGCGTTTGCGCGATGCTTTTTACAGATATATCTTCGACCAAAATATGCGGCGCCACCACAATAGCGCCGGCCACACCGGCGGTGAAGTGGGCTGCATGTAATAAAGCGATAGAACCACCATCGCTGTGACCAAATAGCCAAATTTGATCGGTGTCTTTTTCGATGTCTAGGGCTTTGAGCAGTGCAGGCAGGACTTCAAATGCTTGCTTATGCATGAAATCTGGATTCCAAACCTCTTTTAACTCACGTGGGCTTGAACGACCATAACCTGGGCGAGAGTAAACCAAACCTCTGCAACCTGTTGCAACGCACAGTCTTTGTGGAAAATCTTTCCACATAGCGACAGAACCTAAACCTTCGTGCAAAAACACCATCAAAGGGCGATGGTCTGGCACATCGTTGGGAGGCTCACCGACCCATTGATATTCGATGCGAACTCTGCGCCCAGCCCAATCAATAGCGGTAAATCGGCTCTGTTGGATGTTAGATATCTTGGGCGATTCGCTCATGTTGAATGATTACTTTGTCTTGTGTTCTAGCTCGCGCAACTTGAAGCGCTGGATTTTTCCAGTGGCCGTTTTGGGAAGTTCAGCGACGAAATCGATGAAACGTGGATATTTGTAAGGGGCTAAGCGCTCCTTTACAAAAACTTTTAAATCATCTTCTGTGATTGTTTGACCTGCTTTGAGTACGACAAAAGCTTTGGTTTTAGTCAGATGTTCATCATCTTCAATGCCAATCACAGCAGCTTCCAACACGGCAGGGTGTTGTACAAGTGTCGACTCTACTTCAAACGGAGAGACATAAATACCACTGACTTTGAGCATGTCATCACTGCGGCCTGAATAGGTGTAGCTGCCGTCTTTGTTGCGAATGTATTTGTCACCGCTTTTGGTCCATGCGCCTTGAAATGTTTCGCGCGACTTTTCGCGGTTACCCCAATATATCAAGGCTGCGCTGGGGCCTTGGATGTACAGGTCGCCCGTTTCACCGTCAGGCACCTGCTGACCATCGTCGCCACGCAGTTCAATGTCATAGCCCGGAACTGGCCAGCCCGTTGTGCCATAACGCACTTTGCCAGGAATATTCGAGAGGTAAATATGCAGCATCTCGGTTGAACCAATGCCATCAATGATTTCAACGCCAAAATGATCCGTGAACCGCTTGCCAATATCTGCAGGCAGCGCTTCACCCGCAGATGAGCACATGCGCAGCGCAACATCCTCTTTGTCTGGCAAATTAGGTGAGTTCAACATGCCTGCAAAACCAGTTGGGGCTCCAAAGAATACGGTAGGTTTGTTATCTACCCATCGTTTGAACGTCGCCTCCGGCGTTGGACGTTCAGCCATCAATACAACGGTTGCGCCGACACTCAGTGGAAAGCTCAGACCATTGCCCAAGCCATAGGCAAAAAACAACTTGGCTGCTGAAAAACAGATGTCTTTCTCGTTGATGCCAAGAATCGATGAGCCATACAGCTCAGCCGTCCAATACGGATTGGCGTGGGTATGCAGTGTCCCCTTGGGACGACCGGTAGAACCCGAGGAGTAGAGCCAAAAACCTGGATCATCGGGACTTGTGTTGGC
>CBDUEA010000225.1:0-4011 GCA_965365965.1 uncultured Polaromonas sp.
GTATCTGTCACATCAATCTCGTTAATGGCTCTTTCACGGTGTTTGTTGTCTAAAAACGCTAGCCACGGGATGCCAGCTGGCTTGCAATCCGTTGGGCTAAGGCGGCGATGGTGTAAGGATAAATCTAGTGAGTTTGGGCGCATCATGGTGATGTCATTCGCACGCCTGTTTTCGCTCTGGAAAGTATTCAGTATTTTTAGCTGTGATGCTTTCTTTTTGAGGGTATTTAAATTTAATAGCTGAGTTATTATTAAGAGACATTTAGGAGTCTCATTTGATACAGAAAGCAATAGACTGGATAAAAAAGCATCGCGGAGCGCTATGGGTTAAACCCGCTTTCGGGAGTGTATTTGCAGTCGCTGCCGCATTATTGGCTGCAGTAGGCAACCGATTCTTGCCGCCAAATTTTGTACCTGTCATTGAACGCGAGACCGTCGATAGCCTTTTGACCATCATCGCATCAAGTATGCTGGCTATCAGCACATTCTCTTTGTCGATTATGGTGTCTGCATTTGCCTCGGCGGCGAGTTCAGCTACGCCACGAGCAACAAAACTTGTCATGCGCGATGAGGGCACGCAGACGGCCATCGCGAGCTTCATTTCGGCGTTTGTTTTTTCGGTCATCGCGAAGGTCGCTCTTGGGCTGGGCTATTACGGCGCTTCTGGGCGCTTCGTTCTCTTTTTAAGTACCGTGGTGGTGCTCATTTATTTGATAGTCACATTACTCAAATGGGTGAACACGCTTAGCGAATTAGGGCGCATAGACAACACAATAAAAAAGGTTGAAAAAGCTTCATTGATGGTCATGCGTGCTTACAGGCAGTTGCCAAATTTAGGCGCAATGCTGGTTGCGCCTAGTGACGAGGATGGCGCTACAGGCATGTCTGTGCTTGCTGGTGCAACAGGGTATATCAACGATCTCAAATTGGCTGATTTGCAAGCAGTAGCAGAAAGTCATGATCTATCGATTCATATTCGAGTTCGCGTAGGCAGTTACGTTTTTCCAGACACGGTTGTGGCTACGCTTAGCCAAAAAGGCGTCGACGCAAAAAATCCGATAACGCCTAAACATGCAAAATCGATTCGTTCTAGTTTTGTAATCGGGGATATACGACTTTTTGAGCAAGACCCTCGCTTCGGTTTGTTAGTGCTCAGTGAAATTGCGCAACGCGCACTGTCGCCTGCTGTTAACGACCCAGGTACGGCCATCAGTGTGATGAATGCTATTGCGCGTGTGTTGGTTGACAATGACCCAGAGGCTGCAGAGCTTGAGCGTGAAAAGTACACACGGTTGAGCGTCGTAGATCTTGACACAGCCGAATTTCTGAGCTCAAGTTTTGATCCCATCGCTAGGGACGGAGCTGGACATGTAGAAGTGCAGGTTCGTCTTCAAGCCATCCTTGCTGGCATCGGTCGCAACATCGTCGATCCAAGCGCTGGCGCTGTAGAGTCTGTGGCGGCATCAGCTTTAAAGCGCGCTCTATCAGCGCTATCACTGAGTCAAGATCGTCAAGACGTACAGGAAGCGTTTGACAAACTACGTAAAAGTTTGAATGAGCCTTCTCTCAAAATTTAAATACCGAGGTTTCAGCATTTGGATGCTCGCGCTTGAAACTACATACCCATAAGGTAAATAAAAATTGAGTTCTAAAAATTCCGCGTCCGCAGCGCGTAAATGTCCAACACTCTCAAACCACCGTATTCAACCCGTATCGTGCCTTGATCAGCCAAGGTGGTAAGTGCTTCGTTGACGCGTTGGCGGGACAGGCCGACGAGGTAGGCGAGCTCTTGCTGGGTGATGCGCAGTACCTCGCCAACGCCGGGGTAGAGCACGGGGTTGAACAGGGCGGCCAGGCTACGGGCGACGCGGATGTCGGGGTTGGTCATGCGGTCGATCTCGCGGGCGCCGATGAACTGGCCCAAGCGCTCGTTGAGTTGATACATCACAAAGCGGTTGAAGCCGAAGGAGTTGTCCAGCAGCCAGTCAAAGGTTTTGATGGGCAGGCCGGCGACCACGCTTTTACGCAGGGCTTGGATGTTGTAGCGGTAAGGTTCACGCTTCAGCACGGTGCCTTCGCCAAACCAGCCGCCGGGCGGCACGCCGGTGAAGGTCATGGTCTGGCCCTGGGCGTTGTCGGTGCTCATTTTCAGCAGACCTTCAATCAATCCAAACCAGTAAGTCACGGGGCGACCGATACGGCAGACGTAATCACCGGGCAGCGCATCGGTCACGTCCAGTTCGTCAATAACGCGTTCGCGTTGTTTGGCGTCAAGCGATTGCAGCCATGGGATGCCGTTCAGCTCGGCTTGGGTGGGGCTGCGACGGCGCTGGTGGAGGGATAAATCGGTGGCCATGGGCTGGTATTTATAGGGATTAAGGGGTTTTATATAGGGGAAAGTCCTAGCGAAGGATTGGCTCAATTGTCGTCCAAACGACAACTTAGCGTCAAATATAAATTTACTATCGCGGCATGATGTGTTCAGTCACCCCTCAAAAATAAGTTAAACAGGACGTACCGCGATGCAGACCACTTTTGCCAGATTACTCTTGAAGCATGCCGCCGAGCGCCCCACCGCGCCAGCCATGCGTGAAAAGGAATACGGTATTTGGCAGGCGCTGAGCTGGTCTGACTTGGCGGTGATGGTCGAGCACTTGGCTTGCGGTTTGCACGCCGCCGGTCTGCGCCGCGATGACCACATGGTGGTGGTGGGCGCCAACCGCCCTCGTTTGTACGCCACGATGTTGGCGGTGCAGGCGCTGGGCGCCGTGCCGATTCCACTTTACCAGGACGCCGCCGCGCTGGAATGCATTTTCCCGATCAACAACGCCGATGTGAGTTTTGCCTTTGCCGAAGACCAAGAGCAGGTCGACAAGTTGCTGGAAATCCGCGACCAATGTCCGCAGTTAAAAAATATCTACTTCGATGACCCGCGCGGCTTGCGCAACTACGCAGAGCCGGGTTTGGCGAGTTTGGAGACGCTGTTGGAGAGCGGCAAAGCTTTTGCCGCCAAACAACCCGCGTTTTTCAAGTCTGAAATCAACATCGCCAAGCCTGAAGACGTCGCAGCGATGTTTTTCACCTCTGGCACAACCGGCAACCCCAAAGGCGTGGTGCATACGCACAGCAGCCTGCTGAGCGCTGCAAAATCAGGTGCGGACTATGACAAGTTGACGAACGCAGAAGAAGTTTTGGCGTACTTGCCGCCGGCTTGGATTGGTCAAAACATTTTCAGCTACGCCCAGTGGCTGGCTTGTGGCTATGTGGTGAACTGCCCCGAGTCCAGCACCACCGTGACGATTGATCTGAAAGAAGTCGGCCCGACCTACTACTTCGCGCCACCGCGTGTGTTTGAAGGACTGCTCACCAGCGTGATGATCCGCATGGAAGATGCTGGCGCGATCAAGCGCAAGATGTTCAAGTACTTCATGAGTGTGGCGCAAAGGGTTGGCCCCGCCAAGATGGATGGCAAGTCAGTCGGCATGGTTGATGGCTTGCTGTACGGCTTGGGCAACTGGATGGTTTACGGCCCGCTGCGCAACAACCTGGGCATGAGCCGCGTGCGCGTCGCCTACACGGCGGGCGAAGCGATAGGGCCGGATTTGTTCACTTTTTACCGTTCGATTGGTATCAATTTGAAGCAGTTGTACGGATCGACCGAAACGGCTGTTTTCGTCTGCCAGCAACCAGATAACGAAGCCCGCGCCGATACGGTGGGTGTGCCGTGTAACGGGGTTGAAATCAAAGTCGCTGATAACGGCGAGATTTTGGTCAAATCACCCGGTTTGTTCAAGGAATATTACAAAAACAAAGCCGCGACAGACGAGGTTTTGACCGAAGGCGGCTGGTACCACACCAGCGATGCGGGCTTTTTGGACGCGCATGGGCACTTGAAAATTATCGATCGGGTGAAAGACGTGGGCCGCGTCAAAGGCGGCGCATTCGATGGTGCCATGTTTGCCCCTAAATATGTGGAAAACAAGCTCAAGTTCTTTCCGCACATCAAAGAAGT
>CBDUEA010000226.1:0-4010 GCA_965365965.1 uncultured Polaromonas sp.
GTGAAAGCAGCGTTGGCGCTTAAGAAGCTGGGGCGAAACAGCTTTTTCATCTCCTTGTTTTCGTTCTTGTGTCGCAAAAGATAAACACCGGATAAACCAGCGTAGACGTTTTTGGATGTCATGTCCATGGCGTGGTCGTGGTACCAAAGCATCGCGCCGCCTGCCTGCACGTTGGGGTAATGGTTGATGACAGACTGACCTGGCCGTAGCACCGTTTTGGCATTCGTCGGGTTGCCCATACCAGAGGACACACGCATGGAATACCCATCGCTCACCCAAGGCACATGCGCACCATGCAAATGCGTGACGGTGTGGCCCACAGAATAGCGGCCCATGGACATGCCGTTGAACAGTTCGCGCGGTGGGTGCACAAAAGGGTGGTGCGCTGTATCTTTAAGTCGTGCAGGATTACTGCCTTTGAACACATTGACCCACTCGATATGCGCGCTTTCACCCGCAATGGCCTCCAAAGTGGGGCCTGGATAGGTGATCTTCCGTTTGTCCGAGCCGTACCCCCAGACCTTCTGTTCAAGTACAGGCAACCCTTGTGCAAATACATGGGTATGCGATGTCACCCCTATGTAAATCTTGGTCGGTGATCCACTGGCAGACGATTTGGGTTTGGACACCCTTTTAACAAAGGGCACGGTCAAAGGCGTTGTCCAGCGATACGCGCGAAGCGACATATCGCTCATGGGAATTGGAATACGGGTCTTGGACATAGCAGTCTCCCAGAATTCGAATTACAGCACTGTGCGGAGAATTGCCCCACCGTGCTCAGCTAAATCTTAGAACTTCGTATCGTTTGACGCTATAGCGTACGGTAATTTTTACATAAATGAACACTTTAAAAATTGGTGAATTTTAGTAAGCAGTGAGGTGCTTAGAATGATGACTCAAGTCAAGATAGCAGTTTTTTTATTTTCTTTTTTAATAGCAAACAATTGAACAAATACGCCGGCTAAAAGCAAAAAATGCCTCGAATTTCACAATTCGAGGCATTTGTCTTAGACAACTAAAAAATGATTAAGTCGTCGGCAATACATGATCCTTGAACTTCTCGCGCAGCAGGTTCTTCTGCATTTTGCCAGTTGCACCTAGGGGAATGGCGTCTACGAAAACGACATCATCTGGCGTCCACCACTTGGCGATTTTGCCGTCGAAGAAAGTCAGGATGTCTTCGCGAGTGACAACAGCATCAGGTTTTTTGACGACGACTAAGAGTGGGCGCTCGTCCCATTTGGGGTGCTTGGCGGCAATGCAAGCGGCCATGGCAACAGCGGGGTGCGCTGCAGCGATGTTTTCTAGGTCGATACTGCCAATCCATTCGCCGCCAGACTTGATGACGTCTTTGCTGCGGTCGGTGATTTGCATGTAGCCATCTGAGTTGATTTTGGCAACGTCGCCAGTGGGGAACCAACCATCCACCAGTGGATCGCCGCCTTCGCCTTTGAAGTATTTGCTGATGATCCACGGGCCGCGCACCAGCAAATCGCCTGAGGCCACGCCGTCCCACGGCAACTCGGCGCCGGTTTCAGGGCTCACAATTTTCATTTGAACGCCAAAAATGCCCTGGCCTTGGGTGGCTTGCACGAGGTGTCGTTCCGCTGCTGTGAGGTGTGCGTGCTTGGCTTTAAGTGTGCTGACGGTGCCCAATGGGCTCATTTCGGTCATGCCCCAACCTTGAATCACGCACACGTCGTAGTCTTCATCAAAAGTTTCGATCATCGACAGTGGGCAGGCCGAGCCACCAATCACGGTGCGGCGCATGGTGGAGAACTTCAACTTGTTGGCACCTACATATGCCAACAAACCTTGCCAAACAGTGGGTACGCCGGCAGACAGCGTCACGCCTTCAGACTCAAACAATTCATAGAGCGATTTACCATCCAAACCTGGTCCTGGCAACACCAGCTTGGCGCCGACCATGCAAGCAATGTAAGGCAAACCCCAGGCGTTGACATGGAACATGGGCACCACTGGTAAAATGCAGTCGCGTGAAGAGCAGTTCAACGCATCCGGCAACCCCGCGCCGTAAGTGTGCAAAATCGTCGAGCGGTGGCTGTACAACACGCCTTTTGGGTTGCCGGTGGTGCCCGAGGTGTAGCACAAGGTGCAAGCAGAGTTTTCATCAAAACTTGGCCAAACATATTGGTCGGTCTCTGCGTTCAACAAGTCTTCATAGCACAGTAAATTCGGAACTTTGGACGTTGCAGGCATGTGTGCTCTGTCCGTCATCGCGACGAAAGCTTTGATGGTTTTGGTGCGGCTGGCAATGGCTTCAATGACAGGCAAAAAGGTCATGTCGAAGAACAACACGGTGTCTTCAGCGTGGTCGGCGATGTAGACCACTTGATCGGGGTGCAAACGCGGGTTGAAGGTGTGCAGCACCGCGCCCGAGCCTGATACGGCGTAGTAAAGTTCCATGTGGCGGTGCGTGTTCCAAGCCATGGTGCCGACGCGGTCGCCGGGTTTGACGCCTAGATTGGTCAGCGCATTGGCCATTTGACGCGAACGGGCCGCAAAGTCTTTGAAGCTGATGCGGTGAATATCGCCTTCTACACGGCGTGAAACGATGACTTGATCCGGGTGATTGCGCTCTGCATGCTCGAGTAAACCGGAGATGAGAAGCTGCTGCTGTTGCATTAAACCTTGCATGTTGTCTTTCTGTAAATATTGATAGATAGCGGCGCCCCTCTAGTCTAAATCAACGCGGCTTGCTTGGTTGATGTGATTGAGAGGCCCATATTAAAAAAGGGAGATTTTTACATCTCCCTTGGCTCTTGATAAGAGGGGTTTACACCCTGATGCCTTTACTTGGCAGCGACAGCTGGCATGGCGGTTTCTGCCTCGGAATAAATTTTTCCGCCAGGGGTGAGGGCAGAATGCTCGCGTTTTGACTGGAAAAGGGGGTAAAACATCTCAACATACCAGCGCTCTTTGCCAAAAAGTAGATCGTCTTGCAGACCAACTTTGGCTGGAAATTTACGGGTAATGTAGGCGCTACCAAACAAAATATCCCAGAAGAACAACAAGTTACCGAAGTTGCCTTTGTAGTAACCAATGCGGTCTTGGTTGGTCAAGGCATGGTGTGCCCAATGGGTGGCGGGTGTTGAAATGGTGCGTTCTACAACCCACATCAGCGGACTGAGTGCTTTGATTTTGTAGAGTGGCGCATCCCAAGGCACAGCAGCATGCGCCCCCATGATGACGAGGAGTTTGACAATGATGTAGACCAGATACACGTTGCCCAAACCCATGTAGATCAGCACGCCTGAAATCCACAAGCCAGGCATCATGAGGTAGTAGAAAAAGTTGTTGCGGTAGGTCATCCGCATGCTCATGTAATGCGCAGTGTGGTGTGCTCGGTGTAAGGGCCACAGCATCGGTGTGTGCGACAGACGGTGCCACCAGTAATGCGTCATGTCATCACCAACCAGCAGCAAACCAACCATGGCCCAAATCGGCAAGGTCGCTAACGCATTTTTGTATTCTGGAAACCAGACTGCACCCATTTTTGCGGTGATGGCAAAAATCAAGGGCTGCGTGATGGCGACCAAGCTGATGAACATGAAGAGTTCAATCTTCTTGTCGTCAGAAGTGGCATTGAAGCTTTTGTAGCGTCCTGTGACGTACTCCAGCAGGGCAAAGCCGAGAATAATCCCGACCAAAACCACGTTTTGTATAGCGTTCATGTCCTGTCTCCTTTGTTATGGCTGGATTGTTGAAGATTAGCCATAATCCGTCTAATGCATTTTGAATTGAATATCGATGCACTGCCTGCATGATGAATAAGGGTAAATATGGAGATTCGACGACTCAAACACCTGGTTGCTTTGGCTGATGAACGCAATTTTGGTCGTGCCGCCGAGCGCGTCCATCTCAGCCAACCAGCCTTTAGCCGCAGCATTCAGGTCGCGGAGGCTGATCTGGGTCTGCAACTTTTTGACCGTGGTAGTTTAGAAGTGACTTGCACATCCGCGGGTGCTTTTGTGATTGAGCGCGCCCGA
>CBDUEA010000227.1:0-3992 GCA_965365965.1 uncultured Polaromonas sp.
AACGCGCGCAGCGGCGGTTTTTTCAGCGGTTAAATACTGGTTGATTTGTTGGGTGCTCAATGCGCCCGTGTTTTCCAGCGTGCGGGCACGCTCGGCGTTGGCCTTGGCATCCATGGCGTTGGCTTGTGCTTCCATAAGTGATGCATTGGCTTGCGCAACGTCGGCTTGCACAGACTCGCCGGCAAAGGTGGCAAGCAGTTGCCCTTTTTTAACCACATCGCCCACATTCACCAACACTTGCGTCACGCGCAGGCCATTGGCTTCAGCGCCCACACTGGCTTCTTGCCAAGCGGCAATGTTGCCGTTGGCTGCAATTTTGATGGCTAAACTGGCGGTGCTTGGCTGCACTGTGCTCACGGTCAAAGCGGGTTTGGTTGTAGTGGCTTGGCCAGCAACTGCTTGCGACGTTTGAGTGGTTTTAGCGTCAGTCGGTTTGTCTGATTTGGTCAAAAACCAAGCTGCACCGCCCAAAGCGATAGCGATGTCTGCCACAATGACCAAGATTTTGGGTTGCAATTTGCCAGCTTGGTGAAAGTGCTTGTTGTGGCTACGAGCGATAGGGTAAGAAGGTGTGTTCATATTGGTAAAGAAGATGATTTGATATTTTTAAGCTGAACGGGGTCAAAGTTATTGGCTAACCATGTGTGCTGAGCTTGCCGCGGCTGTTGGTGTGGTTTGTTGCCATCCGCCACCGGTTGCGCGGTACAAGGCAATCCAAGCGGCGCTACGCTCGCGCTGCAAGTTCAGCAAAGCGGTTTTTGCGGCTAAAGCGGTGCGGCGCGTGTCTTCCAAGTCTGCCAAGCTGCCCAAGCCGCTTTTGTAACGTGCTTCTGAGGCATTGAAGGCAGCGCTGTATCCGTCAGTGGCGATTTTGGCGGCCTCGTTGCGTTCAGCGGTGCTTTGCAAGTTGAGTAAGGCTTCTTCCACCTCGCGTACCGCACTGCGGACTTTGGCGCGGTAGCTGGCGGCAGCATCGTCATAGCGGGCTTGGGCTGCGTCAACGTTAGCTGCCAGTTGGCCGCCGTCAAACAGCGGTAGGGTCAGGCTCAGCGGGCCAATCGACCAGGTGTTGCCATCGACACTGATGCCACCGCTGACCAATCTGGCCGCAGCGATGGAGCCGCTCAAACTCAGACGCGGGTAGCGGGCAGCTTGGGCACTGCCAACGTCGCCACTGGCCGCCGTCAGCTCGCGTTCTGCGGCAAAGACATCAGGGCGCTGCAGCAACAACTGGGCGGGCACGCTTGGAATCAGCGGCAAAGCAGGCGTGTAAAGTGGTGCAGTTGTTATTTCAGAATTGGACTTTGATATTGATTTGATAGCATTATTATCAACATTTATGCCGGCTGTATCTAGTTTTTGCCTTAAAACGGGCTCTGATAAGGCGGTCAAGGCGACCAAAGTCTTGATGTTGATCTCGCACTGGGTGCGTTGCAAACTCAAGCTGTTCTGACCCTGCGCGGCACTGGCGCGTGCCAAGGCAGCATTGGCAGGGGCGGTGAAGCCGGCATCAGCCGTGAGACCCGTTAAGCGCGATGACTCTTGGCGGGAGACCAGGTCTTGCTTGGCCACGGCCAGCAATTGCTCACACGTGCGCAAGTTCAAATAGGTGTTGGCTACTTCGGCGGCGACGGAGACGCGGGCTTCATGCCACATTGCCGTCGAGCCGTCCACCCGTGCCAAGGCGGCGTCTCGTGCTGCACGTTTACCGCCAAACAGATCCAGCTCCCAGCTGGCTTGCAGGCCGACTTGGCTGACGGTGGCCAGAACAGGCACCGACAGTGGGTTCATGCTGCGGGTGCTGCTGGCGGCAAGGCCGGCGCTGGGGAACAGCGCGGCACCCGCAGCCACGCTGGCACTTCTGGCTTGTTGCAAGCGGCTGGCCGCTGCCGTGATGGTGGGGCTGACGACTTGAGCGCTGTCGATCAGCTCGACAAGGAGCAGGTCGCCCAAGCTTTGCCACCACTGGTTCAGCTCGGCTAGCGAGCCATTGTGGGGCAAAGTAGATGTCGCTTGAGCCGCTGCAGCTTGAGGCACGGGGCTGTACCACTGACTGGCGGGTGCTTCAGGGGCTTGATTTGTTGGTCCAGACGTGGCACAAGCCGCTAGCAAGAGTGGGCTGATGAGTGCTAAGAACGTCAGCTTGAAAGGCGTTTTGGTGTAAGTGTGTGCTAACTTCATGATTTTGTAGTGATTGAATGAGAGGCTTTGCTGCGGCGTGCTTTTTCACTGGCAACCATGGCCAGTGCGTAGTCCAGAAGGCGGTCTGTGTAGGTGTTGATGGCCGCTGCGTCTGCTTGCAGCTGAGGCCGTAAAAGCTGCATGGTGTCGCGGCCAATAAACATATGAACGGCCAGACCGACGATGGAGAATGCCAGCCGGTGGATGTCGTCATCTTCGGTCAAGTTTTGGCCATCTTGCTGCAAATGCACACAAAGCGCTTGTACCAGTGTGGCGTGCGCAGGGCGAAGGCCGTTGTCAATCTCTTCTGCCCACAAACCGGTGGGTTCCAGCATTTCGCGAAAGTGCAAGCGCATGCAAAGTTGCACCAAATCGCCTTGTTTCAGTGGTTCGACAAACTGGGTCAGCAGCTGGCGAAGTACCTGTTCTAAGCTGAATTGAGCCGAGTCAATAGGCACAAACTCCCCGCAGTTGCTGCCCAGTGGCTCGGTGTAGGCGGCACGGTAAAGCCCTGTTTTGTCGCCAAAATAGTAACTGATGGAGGCAATATTGACGCCAGCGGCACCGGCCAGCTCGCGGGTAGACGTGTTGGCAAAACCTTTGGCGGCAAACAAACGCAAGGCAGCGTGTAACAACCTGGCGCGGGCTTCTACGCCGTCAATGCGTGGTGCACGACCGGCACTGGTGGGGTGCGTCGACGTTTTGGCGGCTGGCTCGACCGCACCAGTCGGACTCAAGGGGGTAGATTCGATCATGGTTCGAATTACACCACATAAATCAAACGTTTGATTTATTTAGAGAAAATCAAAACTAAAGCAAAATTAGTCTAAAAAGTGTGAAATAGTCATTTTATAAGCTATTTTTGGCTATAGCCGGCGTATTTATTCAATAGTTTGCTATTAAATTAATATTGAGTGAATCACTAGAATGACGCGAATCATTACGTGGAGACGGAATAACCCTCTTCCATGATGGCCTTTGCCAACTTCTCGTGCGCTTGATCGGACTGCACGTCGACCCTGTTCTGGCTGCGGTCAATGGTCACCACAGCTTGTGGATCGACCTCTTTGATGGCTTTGGTCACCGCTTTTTCACAATGACCGCAAGTCATACCTGTAACGTTAAATGTTTGGTTCATGGGGCGCCTTTCGTGTTGTTATGGATTAGTTCAAGTCAATTTGTTATCTACTTAGGATACAAATCGAGCTGAAACAGGTACTTTCAAGCTTGTTTTCAGATCTTTTAGCATCAGCTTTGATGTAATACAAGAATTCTTCTCATTTAAGGCTTATCTTCTACCCATGAACACAGCCACCCACACCGCACAAGACAGCCCAACGGGTATCGACATTGGCATTGAGGGCATGACCTGCGCCTCCTGCGTTTCCCGGGTTGAAAAAGCCTTGAAAAAAGTACCTGGTGTGACCACGGCCACTGTTAATTTGGCGACGGAATCAGCGCGAATAGCCTTCATGCCTTCTGAGCAGATGGAAGCCAAGTTACGTCGTGCCGTGCGCGATGCTGGCTACGAACCGGTCGCAGCCAATGCGGCCATCGACGCCGCAGATGCCTCTGCGTGGGCGGGTTTCATGCCGGTGGCCATTGGTTTGGCACTGTCTGCCCCACTGGTGCTGCCGATGGTGGGCGATTTGTTCGGCCAGCACTGGATGTTGCCGGCTTGGGCGCAATTTGCCTTGGCCACCCCAGTTCAGTTCATTTTGGGGGCGCGCTTTTACAAAGCCGGCTGGAGTGCCCTTAAAGCACTGACGGGCAATATGGATTTGCTGGTTGCGATTGGCACTTCCGCGGGT
>CBDUEA010000228.1:0-3985 GCA_965365965.1 uncultured Polaromonas sp.
AGTCAAGGCTCGATTGCAGATCGCAGCCTAGAACATCTCTTTCCAACGGACGTGGGTGTGATGCGCTTTCGTCGTCATATCTTACAAGCAGCACGAGATTTGCAAAATAAAAATGTTGAGCCTAAAGCAACGTCTAAACCTGCTTCTTACAAAATGCGTTCTGGTGGTTGGATAGCCAACAGCGAAAAGAAGCTGGCAACAGTGATGCTTGAGCGGTTTGGTCAAAAGTTTGGCATTGTTGAGCAAGAACAATGACCACAACCTTCAAACAAAGGCTAACTTCGGGGGAGATTTTAGCCGGAATGTTTTGCTGCACTTACAGTCCTCAAGTATCTGAAATTCTAGGAAATGTGGGGCTGGATTTTTTGCTTTTTGACAATGAGCACACCCCTAATAATGCAGTCAATCTCCATGCTCAATTGTGCGCGCTAGCTGGTCAACCTACAGTTGCTGTGGTTCGGTTGCCCATGATTGATGAGTTCATCATCAAGTCGGCACTGGATATAGGTGTGCAATGCCTGATGATCCCAAATGTTAAAACTTGTGCAGATATTGAGCGATTGGTGAAGTACAGTTTTTACCCACCATTAGGCAAACGTGGTATTGCCGGCTCTGTCAGAGCGTCAACATATGGTTTGAACAAGGATTACTTGCATCAAGCCAATGATGATATTTCTTTGATTATCCAGATCGAATCATTGGAGGGCATAGACAACCTCGCTGCCATGCTCAACCAATTCGACGCAATTGATGCTGTTTTCATCGGCCCACATGACTTGGCAGCTGACATGGGCTTACTTGGTCATCCCACCCACCCCAAGGTCGTTGAGCAATCCATGAGAGCTATCGATATTGCAAAAAGTCTAAATAAAACCTCAGGAATTTTGTGTGCCATCTCCGATGTCGCTAAATATCAGGCTGCTGGTGCCAGCGTATTTGTGCTTGGCTCAGATATTGGAGCCTTGGCACAAACCACCAAATCATTAACCAATGAATTTAAAAAATCTCTAAATATCAAATAATCCATATGACATACTCTTTAGACCCCATTCAGAGCAGCGGCATTTCAGAAGCCAAGCAGCTCCTCGAGCAGATGATGCGCATCCGATTTTTGGAAGACAAAATCGTCGAATTACGCAAGTCTGGTGATATTCAAGGCTCCGTACACTTGTGTAATGGTCAAGAAGGCATCTATTCAGGTGCTTGTGCCACGCTAAAATCTGGAGACCGTGTTTTTTCGACTTACCGGGGACATGGCTGGGCCCACGCACGTGGTGTTCCTGCCGAAAACATCTTGGCCGAGTTGCTTGGTCGCGAATCTGGCGTTTGTCAAGGTCGTGGAGGTTCAGCCTATTTCAGCGCACCAGAGTGGGGCTTTTATGGTGAAAACTCTATTGTGGGTGCAGGAGCACCTATTGCTTGCGGCGCAGCCCTTGCGAACGTTCTTTCCAAGGACGGCGGCTTAGCTATCACCGCTTTTGGTGACGGTGCAATGAACCAAGGCGGCGTATTTGAGGCACTCAACTTTGCCTCTTATTTAAAACTGCCGGTGATTTTTGTTTGCGAAAACAATACCTATGCTGAATTGACACCGCTGGCCGATACGGTACGAGATCCAATTCTCTTCAAACGCGCTCGTGCCTTTGGCATCGATGGCGTACGGATTGACGGTAACGACGTTCTAAATGTCAAGGAGTGTATTACGCATTTCGGTGACAAGGTTCGAAATGGTCATGGTCCCGTTTTGATTGAATTAATGACGGAGCGTCTGGTCGGTCACTACATTGGCGATATGCAGTCGTACCGCAGCTCCGCCGAAATTGCAGAGGCCAAACTGCACGAACCAATTGTTCGTATGAAAAAACGCTTACTTAACAGTGGCTTGAGCGAAGCAGATCTGCAGAGCATACAAGACAACGCCATGGCTCATATCGAGCAATCCACTGCTCTAGCATTGCTAGCGCCCCTTGCATCCAAAGAAACTGTAATGGACCATCTCTATGCTTAACGAAACCTCTTCGCAACAGACTCTGGAAATGAGTTACGCAAAAGCCATCAATGCAGCCTTACATCGCGCATTGAGTGAAATGCCATCCACCATCTTATTTGGTGAAGATGTGGCCAAACCTGGGGGTGTCTTTGGTGTAACTAAAGATTTGCAAAAATCGTTTGGCGTATCACGTGTTTTTGATACTCCGATCAGTGAAACCGCTATGTTAGGTACAGCTGTGGGCGCGGCGATGTGCGGTGTGCGGCCTATCGTTGAAATCATGTGGATTGATTTTAGCTTGGTGGCCATGGACCAGATTGTGAACCAAGCTGCCAATGTACGATATGTGTCTGCTGGCAAGTTGCAGGCACCTATGACAATCCGCACTCAACAAGGTGCGTTGCCAGGCTCGTGTGCTCAGCACTCACAGAACTTAGAGGCCATGTATGCGCATGTACCGGGTCTGCGGGTGGGCATCCCTGCGACGCCTCAAGATGCCTACGATATTTTGCTCACCAGTATTGCGTGTGATGACCCAACGCTTGTAATAGAAAATCGTGGTCTTTACCACACGCTTACTGACAAGGTGAGCATCAATGGCCCGATACAAACCAGCTTTGATGCTCACATCACCCGCAAAGGCGATGACATCACCATCGTGACCTGGGGCAGCATGCTGCATCGTGCACATGAGGCTGCTGATGCGCTCAAGTCTGAGCATTCAATTCATGCGGAGGTTATCAATGCTCGCTGGATTGCGCCGTTTGATTGGAAAACTTTAGTCAATAGTGTTCAAAGAACTGGACGTTTGCTTATTGTTCATGAAGCGGTCATGACCGGCGGCTTTGGTGCAGAAATTGCCGCAACTATTCATAAGGAATGCTTTGCATCGCTCAAAAAACCAGTGGTGCGCTTAGCTACACCTGATATTCGCATTCCAGCAGCACCTCACTTACAAGATGTGCTCATTCCCTCCAAAGAAAAAATTATCAAAGCTGCTTTGAATCTCATTAACTAACATTCCAAACATAGAGACATTATGAATACTAAAAAATTACTTTCAACGATTACTGCAAGCATAGCAATCCTTTCAATGCCTGCTTTTGCACAAAATTATCCCAACAAGCCAATCCGCGTTGTTGTACCGTACACAGCTGGCGGTCTGGCAGACAACTTGACCCGTCTGATTTCAGAAAAACTGTCCACACGGCTAGGACAGCCCGTGATCGTTGAAAATCGTCCAGGAGGTAAACAAATTATTGCCACTGACGCTGTTATTAAATCAGCACCAGACGGATACACTTTACTCCTCGGCAGTGTGACCAATCTCAGCATCAACCCCGCAGGTATTGACAAACTGTCATACTCCGTAGAGAAAGACTTGGTTCCAGTGGCGCATCTCTTTTATGCACCGCTTTTTCTAGTCTCCAACCTGCCTTCAGCTAACATCAAAGACTTCATCAATACGGTAAAGAATCCGAATGGTAAATATGCTTATGCCTCAGTGGGTCCAGGTACCAGTACACATATTGCAGGCGAGTATTTAAACAAATCGGCGAATTTGCAATCCGTGCACATCCCTTACAAGGGCAGCGCTAGCGCAATGACTGATCTAGTGGGTGGTCAAGTCAACTACATGTTTGACGGTGGCACCTCCGCACTGCCGTTTGTCAAAGCAGGTAAAACCAAAGCACTCGCAGTGACTTCTGCACAGCGTTTCCCGAGTATGCCGAACACACCTACGATGATTGAGTCTGGCTACCCAGACTTTGAGATCACCGCTTGGTGGGGTTTCATGGCTCCAGCCAAAACGCCAAAGGAAATCACAGACAAGCTCTATGCCAACCTTAAAATAATTTTAGAAGATAAAGAGTTTCAAAACCAGATGTTGGTTAATGGCGTCGTTCTACAAGCTAAATCACCAACTGAATTCGGTACTTTCATCAAAAGTGAGACGAGTCGTTGGGGCAAGTTTTTGAAAACTACGGGTATTTC
>CBDUEA010000229.1:0-3981 GCA_965365965.1 uncultured Polaromonas sp.
ATCTTTTTCTGCCAGCTCGCCAATGGTCGTGATGCCATGGTGGATGAGTTTTTCATCCATTTTGGGCCCCACGCCGTTGATTTTGCGGCAAACCAGCGGCCAAATCAAAGTCGGCAGATCTTCTTCCAGCACGATGGAGATGCCGTGGGGTTTGTTGAACTCACTGGCCATTTTGGCGAGCAGCTTATTAGGCGCAACGCCGACAGAGCACGTCAGCCCCGTGCGCTCCAAAATGGTTTGCTGAATCAACCGGGCTAAAGAACGACCGCCTTGGCGCTGCCCTCCGGGGACATCGGTGAAGTCGATATACACCTCATCCACTCCTCGGTTTTCCATCAGCGGGGTGAATTCCAAAATCGTCTCTTTGAACAGCCGTGAGAAATGCCGGTATTGCTCAAAGTCGACGGGCAGCAAAATCGCCTCTGGGCAGAGCTTGGCGGCTTTCATCAACCCCATGGCTGACCCAACACCAAATTGCCGCGCCGCATAGGTCGCCGTGGTGATCACGCCTCGTCCCGCATAGTCCTTCAGCCGCGCAAAAGCATCTACCGGAATATCCGCCCGCGTCTGCCCTTCAGCCAGTTGCTCACTCGCCTCATCTACGCTGCGCCGTCCGCCACCAATCACGACGGGCAATCCCTTCAACTGCGGATAGCGCAATAACTCCACCGACGCATAAAAAGCGTCCATGTCCAAATGGGCGATACGGCGAATCACCGCCCAAACTCCATTCCCGGCACCATGCAAGCCGGCGTCAAAACCAGAAAAGGCAGCCGCGCTGAACCCATCGAAAGAGACAATTTACCCATTCAAGGATGATAGCGCGAGAGTACACAGCTACATACAGGCGCGGTATATCTCCGCTATGGACACCTCGCCCGTACGCGCTTGCTCAACCCCATTGACGGGCAGCGGAACCATACCGCTCTCAATGGCGAGCGTCCTGAACTCATCGCTTGCCACACCCGCTTCAACAAGGTGACGGATTTTATCGGTCATCACCATCAGTTCATAAATCGCCATGCGGCCTTTAAATCCGGTGAAATGACAAAGTTCGCAACCGGCCCCCTTAAAGAACATATCTGTGGGGAGCAAACCCAGGTTTTCGATCAACAAGGGGTCAATCGTCTCTGGAATTCGGCAATGCGGACAGTTTTTGCGCACCAGCCGCTGCGCCAGTACACCGATCACGGCTGAGCGAATCATGTAAGGCGCAATGCCGATTTCGATCAGACGAACCAGCGTGCTGGCAGCGTCATTGGTATGCAGCGTGCTAAACACCAAATGCCCCGTCAATGCACTCTCGACCGCGATTTTGCAGGTTTCAAGATCGCGCATTTCACCGATCATGATGACATCTGGATCATGCCGAAGAATATGCCGCAATGCCTCTGGGAAACCAAAGTTGATCTGCGGTAGCAACTGGATCTGGCGTGTTTTCTCAAGCTCATACTCAATCGGGTCTTCAACCGAGATGATGTTCACGTTCTCTTTTTTCACCGCCTGCAAGGCAGCGTACAACGTCGTTGTCTTGCCCGAGCCGGTCGGCCCGGTCACCAAAATAATGCCATAGCTGCGCCGGATCAAATCAAGAAAGCGTGCTTTGTCTTGCGCCTTGAAACCAATATCATCGATAGAACGCAGCCCGGCACTCTTGTCGAGGATACGGATCACCACACTTTCGCCAAATTGCATGGGAATGATCGAAATCCGCAAATCGACGGACTGCTCTGCCAGTGCAAACCGGATACGACCGTCTTGTGGCAAACGACGCTCCGTGATGTCGAGTTCCGCCAAAATCTTGATGCGGCTCACCACGGCAGGCAACAACGCCGCGCGCAGACTTCGAATAGGCACCAAGGTGCCATCAATGCGAAAGAGCACTTCAAACTCGTGCTTGCTCGGACGAATATGGATGTCCGATGCGTGCAGCTCCACGCCTTTACGCATCAGCGAGTCCACCAAGTTCACGATAGGCGCCTGCTTGGCAACGTGTTCCGCATCCCGCCACAGGCGGGACTCATCCTGCCCGCTATGCTGTTCCTGCTCTGTCGCCAAGTCGCTCAGCGAGCGCAGCTCTTCTGCCTCTTGGGCGGAATGGTAAAGACGGTGAATCGTCTCATCAACGGCAACCGCCGAGGCATCGACGATCAAAAAGTGGTGCTGAAGTACAAAACGCAAGACCCGCATAGCATCGTCATCGGGTATCTCCGCAACCGCAAGCACCACCGTGTCGCGCCACAGCATCAGCGGGACGATGCGAAACCGCTCGGCGACGGCACTCGTGATGCGTGTCATCACTTTGGACGAGAGGTCAAATTGCGTAATATCCACCTTTGGCATATCACGAACCGCCTGAATGGTCAGTTGCGCCATGACCAGCGTCTTGGCATTGACCGAGCCCGCAGGGTTGGCTATTAATAAGCGTGACCGTGTAACATCTTGCTGACTCGGTGGATCAGACCTTATAAACAGCTGGCAATAGGCCGAATTTGACGACACATGGGCGTCAAGCAATGCCGCCAATTCATCAGGATTTTTGGCCAAGTCGACCCGCATGTTGTCTAACAGCATATATTTCTATCCATTTGATTCAAGAGATCAGGCAAAAATGCCTTCCCACCACTTCCACAAGCATACTGTCACATATTGATACATTCATTGAGGTACATCAAAAGTATGCATATTTAGGGGTGAGACGTCTGAATGTTGAGTGAATGAGCCAGTCATCACCCTGAAATTGCTATCTATAAAATAGCTACAAAATCAATTAATACGCCGGCTATAACTCAAAATTATCTCAGAAAAAATATCCCTATCCAAATGAGCGCTGCGACGGATGGTATGAACCTTCTTGCCCATTTAATCGCTAGGTTCTGACAATGCCCATGACTTTGGCAACTCACCCGAAGACGTGACAACAAAATGACCAAGAGGCGCTTTTTGCAAAACCTGCTCGACCAAATCTGCAATTTGACTGATGCGTAGTGGGTTTTGGTTAGCAGGCAGCATGTATTTGCCAATGCCCAGAATCCAACTTGCCACCCATTCAAAAAAATTATTGGCTTTGAGCACCCGGTCTGTTTGTGCCATGCGCATGAACACCACCCGCTTAAAACCCAGCGAAATTGCCCTTTGTTCATCCACATTCGCCAAGCCTTGCTGCAAAGCATCTGGCAGCATGCCTGGCTGATGCGGCAAAACGACCACCACATGCTGCACACCACTCGCGTGAAGCCACTGTGCCAAGGCGGGGAGATCATCCGGGTGCGGCGTCCATATTGTCCGCTCGCGCTGGTAATACATGCGCGGCGGCTCAAACATGATGACTGCCGTTTCAATGTGCTCATGCGATAACGGCTTAGACCAGTGCGCGATGTCCTCTGAGACTGTTTGAGCACGAACACCAACCATCGTTGAATGAAAGTTTGCAGTCACCAACAGTGTCACATGGCTGTATCGCCCCAAACTGACTGAAGCCGTTAAACGGCGCACAACCTCAGCCCCCAGTTTGCCTCCACCCCCCGCGACCAGCACAGCACCTTTGTCCGTCTTGGCAGCCGTTTTAAGGTGCTGGCTTGCGGCCAGAGCCGCATTGACATCTAATTTATACAAGTAAAGTAATTTAAATAATATAGCAAACTATTCAATAAATACGCCGGCTACGAGCGAAAATAGTCATATTTTTACTTTAAAACGTCCCTGGCAGCAAAATCCCTTGATCCACCGTCTGGATGTTGGTGTGCCCGCAAAACGCCATCGTCACGTCCAGCTCTTTGTGGATGATTTGCAAGGCTTTGCTCACACCCTCTTCACCCATCGCACCCAAGCCGTAGACCATCGCACGGCCAATCAGTGTGCCTTTGGCGCCCAGTGCCCACGCCTTGAGCACGTCTTGCCCAGAGCGGATGCCACCGTCCATCCAGACCTCAATCTGGTCGCCCACAGCAGCCACAATCGGTGGCAAGGCCTTGATACTGG
>CBDUEA010000230.1:0-3944 GCA_965365965.1 uncultured Polaromonas sp.
CGAGCGCTTGATGGGTGACGTCGCTTTTGGCGTAGGACCTTTTCCAGCCGCCACCTTACTGCCGGCGCTGATTCTTGAACTTCGCACACGCTTTGCAGGGATCAACAGCCGGGTTGAAGTCAACAACTGGACATATTTGCTGGAGCATTTGCGTGCCGAAGAGTTAGATTTCTTTTTGGCAGATATTCGGGATGTGCCGCATGACGCCGATTTGATAATGCAAACCATCGCACAGCAGCATGGTCATTTTTACGTGCGTGCTGGTCACCCACTGATAGCTCAGGGCGGGATCAAACCAGCACTGATGGCACCCTTTGGTCTAGCCAGTGTGCGTTTGCCCATAGAAATAAAACAGCAATTTAGGCAGCTGTTGAATTTGAGCGCAGACGCACATTTACCCATCTCTGTGGAGTGTGATGATGTGCATTTGCTCAAACACGTCGCACTGAACAGCAATACGGTCTTGGCCAGCACAGATGCGGCCGTCCAACGCGAAGTTAAAACAGGTGCTTTGTTGATGCTTGACTTGCAAGGCATGCCACCTATTTATGCCAACATGGGTGTAGTGTCATTGAAAGGCCGCAGCTTCTCGCCCATGGCCGAGTTTGCGGTTGATTTTTTACGGCAGTTTTCTCAAACTTAGTTTTGAAAATTTTGCAAAGTTACGGCAAGTTTGGCTGCGGTTCGTTGATGTCAGCCGTTTTTACCATTTTCCCAAACGTAAACCGCATTGCCTTTGACTTCATCTTTGAAAAAAGTGTCCCAAATCACTTTGGGCACCGCGTTTAAACCCAAGTCGATTGACTTATCGACAACCGAGACGGTGTCTTTGAGATGGTAGCCAGCATTGGAGAAAAGTACGGTCGGTTTTTCTACCGCCTTGAATGGAGCTCCCATGTCTTTGAGCAGCGTTTTTAGCCCATGTCCGTATTGATCCACCATGGCGCTGCTGACCAGGTCACAGATCAAGCCGTGATGCGGGAAATGCCGATCAAGCGCATCCAGCAATCTACGGCTTTCTGTGGTGTTCAAATAGATTAGCACACCCTCTAAAACAAACACCATTGGCCTGCCTGTTGAAGCTGCCGCAATCATGGCTAGTTTTTCGTCCAACTCATCAGCGTCGTAATCGATGGAGACACGCTGCAGTTTGTTACCGCATTTTTCAGCGGGTAAAAGTGTATTTTTGTACGTGATCAGCGCTGGATCGTCCAGTTCAAACCATGTACCCCCTTCAAGTCGGTAGGGGCGGCTGTCAAAACCTGCACCGAGGGTGGTGATGCACAGATCCGGTTCTGCTCGCAACATCCGTTCTAAAAGCTCATCGATGATGCGATGTCGGATGATGATGCTAGCGTTAGATGCGCCTTGGTCTTTAAAGGTGTCATATATTCGCAAACCATAATTACACATGAACATTTTTGCATATGTGTCATGGCACAAGCTATAAGCGCGGGCTGCATCGTCCATTCTGACGCCACAACAGTAAAAAGCAGTATCAACAATAGGCTTCATGTCACTC
The DNA here is from genome assembly GCA_965365965.1 of uncultured Polaromonas sp. Taxonomy (GTDB): domain Bacteria; phylum Pseudomonadota; class Gammaproteobacteria; order Burkholderiales; family Burkholderiaceae_C; genus Aalborgiella. The sequence continues at coordinate 1,523 of CBDUEA010000230.1, forward strand.
CATCTTTCTCATATCTGTATTTTCAACATGAAGACGATCGTAGAGTCATGCAGACGGCAATGCAAGTAAAGTCTTGCATCCGTCTGTGTCATTAAAAACTTCACCGATGGTGCGGGTGCGATCAATGCAATGCCTGACAAACCCGTTATTTCAAATGAGAATAGCTATTTAAGGTTTTGTTGCAGACTTTTGACCAGTTTGACAACGTTCGCGTCTTTTACGGTTCTAGAAACGTCATCTGTCAATTTGTCCTGAATCAACCGCTGCAATGTCTCAATATGCGGCAAAACCGTGCCAAAAAACAGTGGCACGCCATCTGAAGCTATCAAAATGGTTGGGAAGTTCTCTACTTCTATCGGGTCGATCACATCTGCCTCGTCCTCCACATCCACCCAAATAAAGCGAGCTTGGGGGAATTTGAGCGCCAACGCGTCAAACAGCGGCCGATATTCACGGCAAGCACCGCACCAGTCGGCGCACAGGCAGGCGACGGTGAGTGCGGGCGAGGAATGGATAGACAAAGTAAAATTATTGCTATATAATTAATAGCAAACTATTGAATAAATACGCCGGCTAAAAGCAAAATATACCTTAAATTGACACAAATTAGGCTAAATCCGCTTAAATCTGGTCCGCTGTGACGCCCACGCCTTGGCTGTAGCCGCCATCGACGTACATGATCTCGGACGTGATGCCGCTGGCCAAGTCGCTGAACAAGAAGGCGGCGGCGTTGCCGACTTCATCAATCGTCACGTTGCGACGAATCGGTGAGGCGCCAGCCACCGTGTTGAGCAATTTGCTGAAGTCTTTGATGCCGCTGGCTGCCAATGTTTTGATGGGACCGGCGCTGATGCCGTTGGCGCGCATGCCTTTGGGTCCAATCGCCTCTGACAAGTAGCGCACCGAAGCTTCTAAGGACGCTTTGGCCAAACCCATGGTGTTGTAGTTGGGCACGGCACGGTCTGCGCCAAGGTACGAGAGGGTGACGACGGATGATTTCTCGCGCAAATACGGCAACAGTGCTTTGGCCAAGGCGGGAAAGCTGTAGGCGCTGATGTCGTGGGCGACACGGTAGTTTTCACGGGTCAGGCCGTCTAGAAAGTTGCCCTCTAAGGCCTCTTTGGGGGCAAAACCAATGCTGTGCAAGAAGCCATCAAACTGCGGCCATTGGGCAGACAGGTTGGTCGCCAATTGCGCGATAGAGTGATCGCTACCCACGTCGCAGTCAAAAATCATTTTCGAGTCAAATTCGGCGGCAAAATTGGTTATGCGGTCTTTAAAGCGCTCGCCAACATAGCTGAACGCCAGCTCAGCGCCTTCGCGGTGGCAAGCTTTGGCCACGCCGTACGCGATGGAACGGTTGCTCAATACGCCCGTGATGAGGAGTTTTTTGCCGGTTAGGAAGCCCATGGTTGATGTCTCGCTTGTATAAAAAGGTAAATAAGTACCAAGTGTTCAACTAAAAACAAGAAGTACTTAGAAGATAGTGCAGAATTGTCGCTGAAAATACGGTGAATTAAAGGGTCGCTTAAAACTGACGCTTAAAACGACATGGCTAGAACGGGAAGAAATTTTGAAAAAACGATTGGTAAACATGCAGATTTCTTGGGGCACACTAGGTTTATGCCTAAGTGTAGCCTTGCTGGCTGGCTGCGCAAACCGAACGGGTGTGAATGCCCGTACGCCTGTTACAACAGGTCCTGCGCCCATCACAACAACAGGCGTCCCCTTGGATGCAAGTTTGGATAAAAACGAGATCGTCGTGGACAAAGCGAGCCCATTGAAGTCTGAAACAGCCGGTTTGATGGCCAAAATTACGCCTGCGCAACAAACGCGGATTGCCCAAGCCATCAAAGACGCTGGTTCAGACATCAGCGTGCAAGCCTTGGCCTTGCAAGCAAGTCCTAAAATGCGCAGCTTTATTGAGCGCTTGTCGTGCATTCGCCAATACAACGATGGTGGCGCAGCGGCTTTACAGGCCTTGGCCGCACCTGGCGTATCGTTTAAATTCTTTGTGCCACCCATGCATGGCACCAAAAAACACAGTAAAAGCAGTTGTTTGACGGTGACTGGCGTGGTCGTCAAAGCCGCTAGTACGCAGGTCAAAGCCGGCGGGACAAAAGTGGCCGATGCCTTACAGCTTAAAGTGAGCTATTTGGCTGACGACAGTGGTGAGACCACCACCAGCAACCACGAAATCAACAAAAATGCCAAAGGAGTTTGGTGGTTTACACGGTAAAAATGGAGCTTCGTGTACGGCATGGATTGACAGCCTTGTTGTTAGGGCTGGTAGTTTCTGCACCGGCTTTTGCAGCGCATGCTTATTCGCTGTGGGGCGATATCAAGTACCCTGCCGGCTTTAAACACTTTGATTACGTGAACCCGAATGCCCCCAAAGGGGGAGAGTTGGTCGCGGTCAGCA
>CBDUEA010000231.1:0-3929 GCA_965365965.1 uncultured Polaromonas sp.
AAACAGCAGCGGGTGGTGCTGCGGGTGCGGCCAGGAAGACGACCAAAACGCCCTTTGGCAAAACAGTCGTGGCAAAAACACCAGCCGCAAAAAAAGTCGCGGCTAAAAAGGTGCCGGCCAAGAAAGTAGCCAGCAAAACCGCAGCCGCGGCCAAACCCAAAGCGCCGCGCAAAGTCTCTGCCAGCGGCGGCTTGAAGCCGAGCGAGGCCTTGGCAGCCGTCATTGGCGGTGAGCAAGTCTTGCGCACCCAGGTCATCAAAAAGCTGTGGGATTACATCAAAGCCAACAGCCTGCAAGATGCTGCTAACAAACGTGCCATCAACGCCGATGCCAAGCTGCTACCCGTGTTTGGCAAACCACAAGTGACGATGTTTGAGCTGGCCGGCATCGTCGGCAAGCATCTGAGTTGAGCTGGTTATAGCCCTTTAAAAACGACAAAAGCGCCATGATCTTGGGTAGATCATGGCGTTTTTTTGATTTTTTATGCTATATATTCAATAGCAAACTAATGAATAAATACGCCGACTACATCAAAAAACTACCTAAAAATGCAGTTTTGAAGAGGTTTTGAAGCAGATTTGACCGATTTAAGGCCTTTTCAGTGAATGAACTTGCCGCCACGACCGATGATGGTCAAGTCAGTAAAGTTGGAGCCTTCATGTGATTTGCTGCTGTAGTTGATGGTGAAACCGCCCATATTGAAGTCACGCAGTGTTTCTAGGCTGTTGATCAAGCCTTCCCGCGTGAGTTCACGGCCTGCACGGCGCAGGCCCTCGGCCATGACCTTGGCGGCTAAATAGCCCTCAAAACTAGAAAAGTCGAACTCTTTTTGACCTACAGCCAGCATTTCTGCTTGGTATTCACGTACGACCGCACTGTTGCCTTGGTAAGGGAAGGGCACCACTTGCGAGATCACCACGCCTACTCCTGCTTCACCCAATTCATCCGCCAGGGCTTTAGAGCCGACAAAGCTGACATTGAAAAACTGACCGCCAAAGCCCTTGGCTCGCGCTGACTTGATGAAAGCAGCACTTGCTTTGTAGGCGCTGATTTGCACCACCGCTTCGGGGTTGGCTTTTAAAATCTCGTCCAACGACTTGGTGACATCAACGCTGTTGCGCTCCACCGTCGCAGCCGCCACGGCTTTGAGTTTGCGTTTCTCCAGCGCACGCGTCACGCCATCAAGCCCCGCTTTGCCGTAGGAGTCGTTTTGGTAAAACACGGCAATGCGCTTCACACCCAAGGTTGTTAAGTGCTGAACGATGCGGTCAGTTTCATCAAAATAACTGGCACGGACATGAAAAACTTGGCGTGATAAGGGCTCGCGCATAGCTTGTGCACCGGTAAACGGTCCGACCAAAGGGATTTTGGCTTCGTTGATGATGGGCAAGGCGGCCAAATTGGTGGGTGTACCGACCGAGCCAATCAAGGCGAAGACCTTGTCCTCATTGATCAAGGCTTTGACCGCTACTGTGGTTTTCTCTGGCTCATAACCGTCATCACGCGTCACCAATTTAATTTTGCGTCGATTTACACCGCCTTGGGCATTGACTGATTCAAAGTGAGCGGCAATGCCCACATTCATGCGCTGCCCCAACTGTGCGGCGGGGCCACTGAAGGCGGCAAATTGGCCCAGTAGAACCTCTTTGTCGGTCACGCCTTGCTGCGCAAACGACAAGCTGCAAAGCGCAATGAGCGCAGCAGGAACGCTGAATTTAAGAAAGTTCATGACAGCTGCCTTTAGAAACCGGTGACGAAGGATTGGCGAATTTTAGGGACATTGCATTTACAAATACTTACTAAAGTTTTTGTTAAAGCACCATAACAGGATTTATTGCCGCAAGCAGTCTGTTTTGTCGCAAAAAAATCACAAGGCCTGGGTGTTGCCGTGGTGGGGCCGAAGGACATGGACATCAACCACCGTTAAGTTAAAAAAGAAATCTGTTTTTTGATTTTGAAAGTTGCATAAATTTGGCGCAAAAATTGCTTATAAATCGTGCGTTTTCATGAAATCCATCAAAAATGCACCAAATATCGTCAAAAAAGACAGTTTTTTAACAAAAAGGACAGACATGGAAGCACTGAAACAGGGCACGGATGCGCTCTTTATTTTGCTGGGAGCCATCATGGTGCTGGCTATGCACGCAGGTTTTGCGTTTTTAGAGCTCGGCACGGTGCGCAAAAAGAACCAAGTCAATGCCTTGGTCAAAATTTTGGTCGACTTTTCGGTCTCCACCGTGGTTTATTTTTTAATCGGCTACTTGGTTGCTTACGGCACCAGTTTCTTTGTCGGGGCGGAACAGTTGGCCGAGAAAAATGGCTACGAGTTGGTGAAGTTCTTCTTTTTACTGACCTTTGCTGCCGCGATTCCGGCGATTATTTCGGGCGGTATTGCCGAACGCGCCAAGTTTTGGCCACAGCTGATTGCCACGGCCGTCATCGTCGGCGTGATTTACCCCCTCTTCGAAGGCGTGGTCTGGGGGCAAAAATTTGGTATTCAGGGGTGGATCAAAACGCTCACAGGTGAAGAGTTTCATGACTTTGCCGGCAGCATCGTCGTCCACGCGGTGGGGGGCTGGATTGCCTTGCCTGCCGTGCTGTTGCTGGGCGCGCGCGCCAACCGTTACCGTAAAGACGGCTCCATCAGCGCGCATCCGCCCTCCAGCATTCCGTTTTTGGCGCTGGGCGCTTGGGTGCTGTGTGTGGGCTGGTTTGGCTTTAACGTCATGAGTGCACAAAGCATCCACAAACTCTCCGGCTTGGTCGCCGTCAACTCTTTGATGGCGATGGTGGGTGGGACTTTGGTGGCATTGGCTTTGGGCAAGAATGACCCTGGTTTTGTTTACAACGGCCCGTTGGCGGGCTTGGTAGCGGTGTGCGCCGGTTCTGACGTGATGCACCCTTTGGGAGCGCTGGTGGTGGGAGGTGTTGCTGGTGCGATATTTGTGATGATGTTCACGTGGACACAAAACAAATGGAAGATTGATGATGTGCTGGGTGTTTGGCCGCTGCACGGTTTGTGCGGCACGTGGGGCGGCTTGGCTGCCGGTATTTTTGGCGCCAAAGCACTGGGCGGTATGGGTGGTGTGAGTTTTTCTGCGCAGCTGATGGGGACAGCCATGGGTGTGGCGTGGGCATTGGCCGGTGGATGGGTGGTTTACGGTGTGCTCAAAGCCACAATGGGGCTGCGACTCACCGCTGAGGAGGAATACGAAGGCGCAGATTTGACGATTCACAAAATTGGCGCGACACCAGACCGAGAGTCGAACTGGTAAAGGTCTGGAAAACGCCTTTAATGCTATATATTAAATAGCAATCTTACGCTCAGCGAGCATTTTTCCGGCTGCCCTGTTGGCCCTGGCGCAAAGGGTCGAGCAATGAGGACAGGCCGTTGTGGTCGATCTCGTGCATCAGCGCCAGCAAGCGGCCTGTTTCACTTTTGGGAAAGCCTTCTCGGGCAAACCAGTTCAGGTAGTTGCCAGGCAGATCGGCAATGACCCGACCCTGGTGTTTGCCAAAGGGCATCTTGTGGCTGAGCAAGCGCGGCAAGTCTTCAGGACGCATGGCATCTCCAGTTCATCGCAAGGGCTCAGCCGCCGGCCTGCTTCACGGCATGGCCGAGCTTTTGCAGCGCCAGCATGACCTGCGCGACGTGGTCGCCCTGCACTTCAATCACCTCATCTTTCACCGTTCCGCCCGAGCCGCAGGCGGCCCGGAGCTGCTTGCCCAGTTGCGCCAGCTCGGCTTCATCAAGCGCCAACCCTTTGACGAGGGTGACGGTTTTACCGCCTCGCCCCTTGCTGCTTCTGGAAACGCGCACCACGCCGTCAGTTTTTTTGGCCAGCGCCCTGGCCTGTTGCTTGCAGCTGCAGCCCGCCAGAGGCATTCGGCATTCCGGGCACATTCTGCCCGCTTCGGTTGAATAGACC
>CBDUEA010000232.1:0-3928 GCA_965365965.1 uncultured Polaromonas sp.
GTTTTTAGTGCCTTGTGCACTGCTGTTTAACGGGCGCGCTGTGTTGGCGTTTCCCAGAAAATACCCAGCCCTGCTGCTGCTGTTGGTGGGATTTTTCTTGTACGCCATCTCCAACCGTGTGCGTTATGCGGGCGTTGAGATATTCTCCTTTCCCCTGCCCAGCTGGCTGCATTGGCTGACAGGTACGTTTCGGGCTTCTGGGCGGTTTTTCTGGCTGGTTAGCCAGTTGGTCTTGTTTGTAACGCTTGCCAGCTTGCTGAAAAAACGCCACTGGCCTACTGCTGTTGCGGCAAGCCTCTTGCTGGTAGCCGGGCTGGTTTTGCAGGTCAAGGATGTTAAACCGTGGCTAGACCGCATCAGAACCGAAGCCGCCAAACCCAGCACGATAGACTACGCCGCTTGGCTGCCGGTGATGGCGCGGGTCGATAAAGTGATGATTTACCCGACCTACCAATGCGCCCACCCACATTACCAGCACTACATTTGGGTCATGCAGTTGGCGGGCTACTACGGCAAACTGATCAATTCAGGCTACACCTCGCGCAGTCACCTAGTCTGTGCGGCAGATGAAGCAGCAAGCAAGCAGCCTTTCGAACCCCGGCATTTGTACATGATCTCCAGCGCCTACTTCCACAGCTCGCCTTTTTCATCCAATTTTGCCTACCCAGCCCCCTTCCTGCAGGCCATGGCAAATGGCGAATGCGTCAGACGCGCTGATGGCTTGGTCTGCCTGCCTGGCAGCAACATCGATTTTTGGAAAACGCTGCCACTTATCGGCAGCCCCATCCAACTCATCCCAGAGGGTAGGCAATGGCGTGCCACTGAATTCAACACTAAGATCGGGCAGGTTGTTGGCACCGGTTTTGAGCAACGACTCACCCCCAAAGACCCTCAAAAAGAAGGCTGGCTCAGCTATGGTCCGTCGGTGGCTCTGCCGGCCGGGTCGTACCGCTATGCGCTTGAATACATCAGCGACGCCGCGCCTGAACAGCAGACTGGCAAATGGGACCTGACACTAGCGAATGAGGTCAAATTGGCGTTCGGACCCCTGATGGGCACACAGGGCAAAATCCGGCGCTTGGAAGGCGTGGTCACTGTGGCGCCGCAAGATGCTGACAAACCCTTTGAAATCAGAACCTTCTTTTTAGCCAAAGGCGATTTGCAGATCGTCAGCAACTCGCTGCAAAAAGTGCCCAACTAAGCATGCTCCCTTTTTCTCACAGATCACACCTATCTCACAGATAATAGGGGCCATGACCGATCTCAGCCCCACCAGTTCGCACCCTAAATCACGACGCACACCTTCTGTGTCGTGCGTCATGCCGGCCTACAACGAGGCTGGCAACTTGGGCACGGTTGTACCGCATGTGCTGGCGGCACTGGAAGCCTTGTCGCCAGAAGTAGAACTCATCATCATCAACGACGGCAGCCGCGACGCGACGCGGCAAGTCTTGGCTGATTTATGCCAAGTGCATCCGCAATTGGTCGCCTTAGATTTGTCCCGCAATTTTGGCAAAGAAGCCGCCTTGACGGCGGGTTTGGAGGCCACCCAAGGCGATGTCGTTTTCATCATGGATGCCGACGGTCAGCACCCCACGGCCTTGCTCCCCGAGATGCTACAAAAATGGCGTGATGGCGCAGATGTGGTCTACGCTGTGCGCAAAACGCGGCACGACCAGTCCTTCCTGCACGTGGCCTTTACCAGCGTGTTCTACAAACTCATCAACTGGCGCAGCCGCGTCAAGATTCCGGCTAACGCAGGTGATTTCCGCCTGATGGATCGCCAAGTCGTGCAAGCGCTGCAAGAGCTGCCAGAGCGCAACCGCTTCATGAAGGGTCTGTACGCTTGGGTCGGCTTTCAAAGCACAGCGATTGATTACGAGCCGCTACCGCGCGCGGATGGACAATCCAACTTTGGGTTTCGAGGTGCTTTGTCGCTGGCAATGACCGGTTTGATGGCGTTTTCAGTCGCGCCCCTGCGCTTGGTCAGCTACTTTGGCCTCTTGTTGTCTTTAAGCGCCATGGCTTACGGCGCTTGGGTGGTGTTTGACTACTTTTGGTTTGGCGCAGACACCCCAGGCTACGCCACCATCGTGGTCGGCATGATGTTTTTAAGCGGCATTCAGCTGATGTCAATTGGCGTGTTGGCCGAATATGTGGGACGGATTTACGAAGAAGTGAAGCATCGGCCGACCTACCTGCTGCGCTCTCGCTTGGGAAATGGTTTGTCGCAAGGCAAGCAGCCGGAGCAACGTTAATGCGCTCAGGCTTTTGGTTTCTTGCCGTCGGCGTTGCGGCTGGGCTCACACATTTCGCCGCATTTTTTGCATTAACGCATTACTTTCCTCAACTTTTGCCCGAAGTCGCCAACTTTGCAGCCTTTTGCATGGCGTTTTCCGTCAGCTTCATGGGGCATCGCTACCTGAGCTTCAAGGACACCACCAGCACGGTGAAGCAAAGTTTAAAGCGCTTCATGGTGACGTCGCTGGCTGGCTTGGTGAGCAACAACCTCATTTTTAGCGTGCTGCTACGGCAGATCAACTGGCCTTATATGCTCGGCAAAGTCGGCATCGCCTTGCCATTTGCGCTAGCTGGCTACAACATAGACTTGCCATCCTTTCTAGCGCTCACCATCACGTTCGCCGTTGTTGCGGTGCAAACGTTTTTACTGAGTCGGTTTTGGGCCTTTCATCGGAATTAAATCGGAATTGGAACGGAATTAAATATGACCTCTGCCATCCATGTGGGTACAAACGTCGGCATCAACTTCGGCATTGTGGGCCTCGGCAAAATGGGCGGCAACATGGCGCGGCGTTTGCAACGTCAAGGCAAAACGCAGGCCGTGTTGGATCAAGACCCTGCGTTGACGCAAGCCATTGCCACAGAAACGGGCTCCATCGCCGCCACCTCTATGGCCGACTTGGTACAGCGTCTCGCCACCCCGCGCGTGCTGTGGCTAATGTTGCCGTCGGGCGAGATCACTGAAAACGCGCTTTTAGAACTGCAAAAACTCTGCTCAAAAGGCGACACGATTGTCGATGGCGGCAACAGCAATTACCACGACTCCGTGCGCCGCGCTGCCGCCACCGAGGCGCTGGGGCTTCAGTACATGGATGCTGGTGTGTCTGGCGGCATCCACGGCTTGGCCAACGGCTACTGCCTGATGGTGGGCGGCAGCGACGCCGCTTTTACCGCTGTCAAACCCTACATCCAGGCGCTGGCCGCCGCGCCCGACATCGGATGGTTGCACGTCGGCCCCGCTGGCTCGGGGCACTACACCAAGATGGTGCACAACGGCATCGAATACGGCATGATGGCCGCGCTGGCCGAGGGTTTGGCGCTGATGCAGGCCAAAAAAGAGTTTGATATCGACTTGGCCGACGTCACCGAGCTGTGGCGCCACGGCTCCGTCGTGCGCTCTTGGTTGCTAGACCTGACCGCCACCGTGCTGCAGTCCGACCAAACCCTGAGCGATATCGCCCCCCATGTGCCCGACTCTGGCGAAGGCCGCTGGACCGCCATTGAGAGCGTCGACCTAGGCGTCCCCACCCCCGTCATGACCATGGCCCTGATGTCCCGCTTCGCCAGCCAAGGCAAAGACGACTACACCAGCAAAATACTCGCCAAAATGCGCCAAGGCTTTGGGGGACATGCTGTTACAGCATCGAAATAACTATATATTTAATAGCTAACTATTGAATAAATACGCCGGCTAAAGCCATATTTGGCTCTGTTTTTAGTGCTTTTGAACTTTTAAAACACTCAAACGGCTCGCTTGGGGGGAGCGCTGATTTTCAACGCAACCTCACCCTCGTAGTCGCCAAAGCCTGCGTGAAAGCGTCACTCGCCAAATAATCAAACTCCCACTGTCGCGCAGCGGTGATGTCGTCGTCAATATCGCCTGCATCCACCGCGCCCTGCGCAGGGT
>CBDUEA010000233.1:0-3869 GCA_965365965.1 uncultured Polaromonas sp.
TGCAATCACCACACCGACGAATTGCGACAAGTTGGACAACAAGTTTGCCGCATTGGCAATGACTTTTTGTGGTTGCTCGGCTGCCAGAATCTGCGGTGCAAATTGCTCGCGCTGCGTAGTGAGCATGGTGTCGACAAACAAACGGTAACCGCGCGTGGTCGGAATACGCCCTGCCGAGGTGTGCGGGCTGGCAATCAGCCCCAACTCTTCCAGGTCAGACATCACGTTACGAATGGTGGCGGCAGACAGTTCCAAACCCGACGCACGCGACAAAGTACGCGAACCGATGGGTTGTCCGTCGGCAATATAGCGTTCAACCAGCGCTTTTAGCAATAACTTGGCTCTGTCGTCTAGCATGAGGCCATTCTAATATGTTGTAATTTGACTTATGGCACCACATTTCTCAAAAGTAGCTCTGATTGGCAAATTTCATGCGCCCGGCGTGCTGGCAGTGCCAGGCACAACACAGGTGTTGGAGGAAATTGCTGCATTTTTATCGCAACAAGGTTGCCAAGTCTTCGTAGAAAGCGGCACGGCAACACAGTGCGGCATGACTCAATACCCGACTTTGGACTTTGCCAGCATTGGCGAGCAGTGTGATCTCGGGCTGGTCGTTGGTGGGGATGGCACCATGCTGGGTATTGGCCGCCGACTTGCACCGTTTGGCGTGCCTTTGATTGGCATCAACCAAGGGCGGCTTGGGTTTATCACTGACATTCCTTTAGAAAACTACCATCAAACACTCGCCCCTATGCTCATGGGCGCGTTTGAAGAAGACCACCGCAGCCTGATCCACGGCAAAGTCATGCGCGACGGAGCCTGCATTTTTGACGCTTTTGCCATGAACGACGTGGTCATCAACCGTGGCTCGAACTCGGGCATGGTCGAATTACGGGTTGAAGTGGATGGTCATTTTGTGGCGAACCAACGCGCGGATGGCTTGATCATTGCCACGCCCACGGGATGCACCGCTTATGCCTTGTCTTCTGGTGGGCCTCTCTTGCACCCCTCTATTCCGGGCTGGGTGCTGGTACCTATTGCCCCACACAACTTGTCAAACCGTCCGATTGTCCTTGCAGATGCATCGGAAGTTGCTATTGAAATAGTAGCTGGACGGGATGCGAGCGCCAACTTCGACATGCAATCGCTGGCCAGCTTGAAAATTGGCGACCGCATCACCGTGACGCGCTCACAATACGCCGTACGCTTTTTGCACCCCAAAGGTTGGAGCTATTTTGATACCTTGCGCAAAAAACTGCACTGGAACGAAGGGGGATCTTGAGCATGGTCGCACAGCATGTTGGTTTGAAGCGGATGGCGCTGCGTGACTTTGTCATCGTGCGCGAACTTGACATTGATCTAAGTGCTGGCTTCACCGTTTTGACGGGTGAAACTGGCGCTGGCAAATCCATTTTGATTGACGCTTTACAGCTGGCTTTAGGCGCGCGCGCAGATGCATCGTGGGTGCGCGAAGGTGCCAACCGCACCGAGGTGAGCGCTGAATTTGACGTCCCCACAGCACGCCAAGCTTGGTTAAACGCTTGGTTGAACGAAGCAGGCTTTGAAAGCGAAGACACCCTGTTATTGCGCCGCACTGTTGACGCGCAAGGCAAAAGCCGCGCTTGGATCAACGGCAGCAGCGCCACCGCTACCCAACTCAAAGCCTTGGGCGACGAGCTGGTGGATATTCACGGCCAGCACGCTTGGGCCACACTGAACCGCCCCGAGGCGGTACGCGGTTTGCTGGACGCCTATGCAGGCAACAACACACAGCCACTCAGCGCCGCATGGACAACTTGGCGGCAAGCCAGCAAAGCGTTGGCGGACGCCCGCAAAGCGCAAGACAACCTGCAAAACGAACGGGAGCGTGTGCTGTGGCAAATCTCTGAAGTGAGCAAACTCGCGCCCGGCGCGGATGAATGGGATGACCTGAACGCTCAACACGCCAAGTTGTCAAACGCGCAATCACTCATTGAAGCGGCGCAAACAGCACTGACTAGCTTACAAGACGATGAGAGCGACGCCGGTTCTGGCGTTCTGGCTGGACTCGTCAAAGCCCAATCTGCGCTGCAAAACAGAGCGCACATAGAGCCAGAATTCCAAGCGCTCAGTGAGACTTTAGCCTCCAACCTGGCGCAGCTTGAAGACGCAGCCCATAGCTTGAACAGCTATTTGCGCAACACCGAGCTGGAGCCTGAGCGCCTAGAGCAGCTTGATGAGCGCTTGGCGCTTTGGATCTCGCTGGCGCGCCGTTACAAGCGCACGCCCGCTGAATTGCCAGCACTTTTGGAGGCTTGGAAACAAGAATTAACGCGTTTGGATGCGTCGACTGACTTGGCCGCTTTGGAAGCGGCAGAGCAACAAGCCGCCATGGCTTACCAAACCGAGGCGCAACTAATTTCTAAAAAACGCCATACCGCAGCGCCCAAATTGGCCATTGCCATCACCGAGGCCATGCAAGGCTTGGGCATGCAAGGCGGCGCGTTTGACGTGTCGCTCTCTGCTACAGAAGCGCCCACCGAGGCAGGCTTGGAAGATGTGGGCTTTTTGGTTGCTGGTCACGCTGGCAGCACGCTGCGCCCCGTGGGCAAAGTGGCCTCGGGTGGCGAGCTGTCACGCATCGCTTTGGCGATTTCCGTTGTGACCAGCCAGCTGGGCACAGCGCAAACCCTGATTTTTGACGAGGTGGACTCTGGCGTAGGGGGCGCTGTGGCAGAAACCGTTGGCCGTTTGATGAAGCAATTGGGTGTCGACCGCCAAGTGCTGGCCGTGACCCACTTACCGCAAGTGGCCGCCTGCGCCGACCAGCATTTGGTGGTTGCCAAACAACTGGTCGGTAAACAAACTGAAAGCAGCGTCACCCCCGTGCTGGATCGTGCGCGCGTGGGCGAGATTGCACGCATGTTGGGTGGCGAGCAGGTATCCGCTACGACCCTCGCACATGCTGCCGAAATGATAGCTAACAATACAATTAATACGCCGGCTACAGCCAAAAATACCTCAAAATCAGGCATTTCAAACAAGGTGGCGGCATGACCCTGAAAGCGGACGATAAGCGGAGCATGGAGCTGGTTCTTATCACCGGCATGTCGGGCTCTGGCAAGTCGGTGGCATTGCGGGCGCTGGAAGACGCCGGTTTTTACTGCGTCGACAACTTGCCGCCCGAGCTGCTGCTGCCTTTAATCGACCTTGAGCACAACATGGGCGTCAAACAGGTGGCGATTGCCATGGACATTCGCAGCGCCTCCTCACTACCCCAAGTTCCGCAACTGTTGGTTGAGCTGGGCAAACGGCATTTAGACATCAAATCGCTGTTCTTAGACGCCACCACGGACACCTTGGTACGTCGGTTTTCAGAAACACGACGCAAACATCCCCTCTCAAACACGGCCTCTGACAGTGCAACGACTTCTGAGGCCAATTTGCAACACGCTTTGGTTGAGGCGATTGAGCTAGAACGCGAATCTTTGGCCGAGCTGCGCCAAGGCGCGCACGTCATCGACACCGGCATCATCCGCCCCGCCCAGCTGCAAGCCTACGTCAAAGCGCTGATTTCTGCACCCCGCAGCAGCTTGACCTTGGTGTTCGAGTCCTTCTCTTTCAAGCGCGGCATTCCCATCGACGCCGATTTTGTATTCGACGTTAGGATGCTGCCCAACCCGCATTACGAACCCGAGCTGCGAGCGCTCACTGGTCGCGATGCGCCCGTTATCAACTACCTGAAAAACAGCGTTGACATGTCAAGCATGCAAAAGGACATCACTCAATTCATCGGCAAATGGCTACCAGCCCTAGCCAAAGACCACCGCAGCTACGTCACCATCGCCATTGGTTGCACCGGCGGTCAACACCGTTCGGTTTACTTGGTG
>CBDUEA010000234.1:0-3850 GCA_965365965.1 uncultured Polaromonas sp.
CAAAGGCAGCGTCATCACCATCACCCATGACCGCAGCTTTTTGAACCGCGTGGCAACCCGCATTGTGGACCTAGACCGTGGCAAACTGCTGTCCTACCCCGGCAATTTTGAGCAATATTTGCTGCAAAAAGAAGAACAATTGGCGCAAGAAGCCGTCATCAACGCGCGTGCAGACAAGTTGTTGGCGCAAGAAGAGGTGTGGATCCGCAAAGGCGTCGAAGCCCGCCGCACCCGCGCCACCGCCCGCATCAACCGTTTGGGAGAGCTGCGCGACAACCGTGCCGCACGGCGTGATGTGGTCGGCAGCGTGAAGATGGACGTGGCCTCCGCCCAAAACAGCGGCAAGATCGTCGCTGAGCTGGAAAACGTCAGTAAATCATTCAACACTTTGGATGCGGATGGCAACATCCTCAGTACCAAGGTGATTGTTAAAAACTTCACCGGTACAATTTTGCGCGGAGACAAAATTGGCTTGCTCGGCCCTAATGGTGCGGGCAAAACCACGTTGTTAAAGCTGATTTTGGGTGATTTGCAGCCCGACAGCGGCACCATCAAGCAAGGCACCAAGCTGGATGTGGCCTATTTTGACCAGATGCGCAACAACTTGGATTTGGACGCGACGCTGGAAGACTTCATCAGCCCCGGCAGTGAGTGGATTGAGATTGGCGACCAGAAAAAGCACGTGAAAAGCTACTTGAGCGACTTTTTGTTCAGCCCCGAGCGCGCCCGTTCACCAGTGCGCAGCCTGAGCGGCGGCGAGCGCAACCTTTTGCTGTTGGCCCGCCTCTACGCCCGCCCCGCCAACGTGCTGGTGCTGGACGAGCCGACCAATGACTTGGACATTGACACTCTAGAACTGCTAGAAGACCTGCTGCAAAATTTTGACGGTACGGTGTTTTTAGTCAGCCATGACCGGACGTTTTTGGACAACGTTGTCACCAGTACGATTGCCTACGAGGGCGATGGCCAGTGGCGCGAGTACGAAGGCGGTGTGCAGGATTGGCTGGTGCAAAGCAAGCGCGCTAAGGAGATTGCAGCCAAAAATGTTGCTTTAGAGGCAAAAAAGGCACTTCAGCCGGCAAATAATAAGGCTAAGCAGCTATCAAATAGTGAGCATTCAGAGCAGATCAACGTCTTCAATGCACCGGCTACGGGCAGCAATTCGTCCACTGGCGCGCTGAAAAACCTCACCAAAGCCCGCAAACTGAGCTTCAAAGAGCAGCGCGATTTGGACGAGTTGCCCAAACGCATTGAAGTTTTAGAGGCCGAGCAAGTCGCCATTCGCGCCCAACTGGCCGATGGCAGCCTCTACAGCAGCGACGCTACACAAGCCCTGCAACTGACGCAGCGAGATGCTGAGATTGACGAATTGTTGTTGGCGGCGATGGAGCGCTGGGAAGAATTAAGTTAAGCTCATCTCTCAATTCCCGTCCAGTTAAGCAAGACAATGATGCAACTTGAGGACTTGTATGTTTTTTTCAAATGCAACTTTTAAAAAGCTACCCCCCTTAGAAACCGTCAAAGCCGTTTACACGCTTATTCTGGGTCGAAAAATAGATGCTGCGGGCCTCACTTTTTGGACGAATGAGATTGAACTTGGCCGTTATTCAGGCGCCCAGTTGTTAGATGTGCTGTTTAAATCACAAGAATTTCAAGTTGTGCAAGACAGCATAGACCGCAAAGAGCGCTTACGTCGCACCCGTTTGATTCTTCAATTGCTCAATGCCGAGCAAGCCAAACCGATTGAGCATGCCAAAGCGGTTTACAGCATGGTCTTGAATCGTCAGATTGACGAGGTGGCTCTGGCAAATAGCCAAGCAAATATCAAAAAAGGCATCTTCTCGCGCTGGTGGTTGATGTTGCGGCTGATCAACTCCAAAGAGTTCAAGACCCCCTACCAGCGCCCCATGCCTTCGCACAAGTTGCACGCTGCTCGCATGGCTTGGGTGGCCGAGCTACCCGCAGCAAAAAGAATTTTAGACATAGGCGGCAGCAGCCCCAACATCCCCGAAGGTGCCTTGATCGAGCTGGGTTACAAGCATCGCCCTGAGAAATTGATCATTTTTGACAAACCCCCAGCGGAGCAATACTGGGGCACTCCCAACTACTCACAAGATAATATTCGCATTTTCCCATGGGGGCAGGTGCAATACGTGCATGGCTATGCTGAAGATATTTTGAACAACTCAGAACTCAACGCGCAAAAGTTCGACATGATCTTCATGGGTCAAGTGGTCGAGCATATTTATGAAGACAAATTGCCCATCGTTTTGAAGTGGATCAAAGACCACCTCACGGACCAAGGCTCTTTTTACTTTGACACCCCGAATCGCTTGATCACGCAGTACGAAACCAACAATGGCAGTTATATCGACCCCGATCACAAACGTGAATACACGCCAGACGCCCTGGCCCAAATCCTCGCGGGCGCTGGTTTTGCTGTGACGCAAAAATGGGGGATTTTAGAAATGCCCAGCGTGATGCAGAAAACCAGAGTTGGCGTGGAAAACTTCTATGAAGGCGTCCTCTTGTCGCCCATGACAGAAAATGCATACTGCTTTGCAATGGCCTGCATGGAGCGACTGCCCTTTCTTTAAAACGCATTTGGTTTTGTACCGCTTCGCCTTGCTTTGACACATGTCCCAACTCGCCTCCACAACGCTCTTGCACGCACCCTTGAGTCACCCCAAATACCGCCCAGACATTGATGGTCTGCGGGCGATAGCGGTGCTCAGCGTGGTCATTTACCACGCCTTCCCAGAGACGCTAAAAGCGGGTTTCATGGGGGTAGACATCTTTTTTGTCATCTCTGGCTACCTCATCAGCAGCATCATCTTTGATAACATGGACCACGGCAGTTTCAGCTTTGGGACGTTTTATGGTCGCCGCATCAAGCGCATCTTCCCAGCCCTCACGCTGGTATTGCTCAGCGTGTTGGTTTTTGGCTGGTTTGGTCTTTTGGGTGACGAATTTAAGCAGCTTGGCAAACACATGTCCGCCGGCGCAGGTTTTGTGTCTAACTTTTTCCTCTGGCAAGAGTCGGGTTACTTCAACAATGCCGCAGAAACCAAGCCGCTCTTGCACCTGTGGTCATTGGCGATTGAGGAGCAGTTTTACATCTTCTGGCCACTCGTTGTGTGGTTGACTTGGAAGAGAAAAACGCTGTTTTTAGCGGTGTTTGTCGGCTTAGGTGTCGCTTCATTTGCCTATAACGTGTACCTGGTTCATTTGGACCCTACAGCGACGTTTTTCTCCCCAGCCACGCGCATTTGGGAACTGCTTGCCGGTGTGTTGCTCGCCTATCTGCGGGCACGACCAACGGCTTGGCAACCGACGCAAGGACAGCGGCATTTTGCGTCTACTCTAGGCTTGGCTTTGCTCGCTTTTGGGCTTTACCGCATTGACAAAGGTCGCCCCTACCCCGGGACATGGGCTGTTTTGCCGATTTTGAGTTCGTTCTTACTGATCTTTGCAGGTCCGACCGCGTGGTTTAACCGCTTCGTGCTGTCCAACCGCTTGCTGGTTTGGGTTGGGTTGATCAGCTTTCCGCTGTATTTGTGGCATTGGCCCATTTTGTCGTTCATGCGCATCTTTGAAAGCGAAGCCCCAGCACCCTATTTCCGCAATATGGCGGTGCTAGCCAGTCTACTGTTGGCGTGGATGACTTATTATTTTGTTGAAAAACCTATCCGCTCGGGTGGTCAGAACGGATTGAAAATCGCGGTTTTGACGGCATGTGTGGCTGCCCTGGGCATCGCTGGCTTCGTGATTTTTCTAAACAATGGGGTGCCTGCGCGCACTGCAGCCCAAATTGACGGGGTCAACACTTGGGACAACCTGACGTTTGCAA
>CBDUEA010000235.1:0-3849 GCA_965365965.1 uncultured Polaromonas sp.
GCCCGCTGCGGGCGGCCAGTTCAGCTTCTAAAACAGGCGCTGAGTCCGTGAACACACGAAAGCCTAGTGGCAAGATGTGCTGGGCAATGCGCTCACTGAGTTTTTGCAAGCGGTTGCGTAGCACCTTGTGGTAGTCCCGGCCACGGGCGTAAACGGAAATAATGGCCTCCGTTGGGTGCTGCAAGCGTTGCCATTCCACATCTGTCCATGAGGCTTGCGTATCCTCATCTGCATCTGATCGAGGGAGATAATCCATGCGCGCTGTCAGCACGCTGACGGTGCCGGGTACCAGCTCTGCAGGGCGTGCGCGTTTCAGCCCGTGCGCGGCCATGTAAGCCATATCGCCATGAAAACCGTTAGACAGCCATGACAACAAACCAGGCTCTGCTGACGACAAATCCACATCAGCCACACCAATCTGAGAAAATCCCAGTTCATGTGCCCATGTTTGAATGTGCGTTAACAAGTCATCCGCGTTGATCGGTTTGCTATCCACTTGAAAATACTTCTTTAAAAAATGACCGAATTGATTAATTTAACGTTAACTTGGAAGACAGAAGCAGAAACAGCGCAGTTTGCCTCTGTTTTTGCCACACAATTGCTGGCGCTTCCTGCCTCTGTCAGTTTGTTTGTCACTCTAGAGGGCGACTTGGGCGCAGGAAAAACCACCTTCACCCGTTACTTGCTGCAAGCCATGGGGGTGACCGGCCGCATCAAAAGCCCCACGTACACCATCGTTGAATCTTATGACATTGTGAGCCCAGCACAGCCAAGTGCGATTCGTTCTTTCTCACATTTTGACTTTTATCGCTTCAACGACCCGCAAGAATGGGAAGAGGCCGGATTTCGTGACATTTTTGCCAACCCCGGTTACAAACTCGCCGAATGGCCAGAAAAGGCTGCCGAACAATTGCCAGTGGCCGACATAGCTCTTAAAATCGTAGCAAATTCAGACGACTCGCGCCAAGTCAGCTTGAGCGCCTCAACACCCACCGGGCAACAGGTGGTACAAGCGATACAGTTGGTCTAACACTCTGAGCCACTGGCTTTGAACTTTGCGCAAAATTTCACCTTATTTTTTATCCATGCAACGTCGTTCTCTGCTTAAATTCTCTGCCAATGGCTCCTTGGTGCTGCTGCTTGGCAGCCACCACATCGCGCACGGTGCCAGCATCGTCGCGGTCCGCGTCTGGCCGGCGGCCGAGTACACCCGCATCACGATAGAGAGCGATGTCGCACTCAAAGCCAAACAAACCTTTGTGGCCTCCCCTCCCCGCTTGGCGATTGATATTGAGGGTTTGGACCTGAACCCTGCACTGCGTGATTTGGTGGACAAAGTCAAGGCGGACGACCCGTTTATCAGCGGTATCCGCGTTGGCCAAAGCGCACCCAAAGTGGTGCGGCTGGTGATGGACTTGAAACAAGCCGCGTTGCCGCAAGTTTTTGCGCTACTACCCGTGGCTGCCTACGCCCACCGGCTGGTGCTTGACCTGTACCCCGCGCAGCCGAAAGACGAACTGGAAGCCCTGATTGCCGAGCGCATGAAAGACTCCACCCAACGTTTTGAAGCCAACAAAGCGACCCAAGCGGCGACGGCGACGCGCGACCCTTTGGGTGATTTGATTGCTCAAAAAGCCACCAATCTTGCCAAACAAACTGCAAAAAACATTGAAATTGCTACTAATATAATAGCTAACAATCCAATGAATACGACGGCTATAGTCAAAAATGATGCTAAAAACATCATTAAAAATGATAGTAAACCAGCCCCCAGCAAAACCGACCGCCTAATCATCGTCGCGCTTGACCCCGGCCACGGCGGTGAAGACTCCGGCGCCATCGGCCCGGCCGGTACGCGCGAGAAGGATGTGGTGCTCAGCGTCGCCCTCAAGTTGCGCGACCGCATCAACAGCGCCTCCGTCGGCGGTAACCCCATGCGCGCTTACTTGACCCGCGATGCTGACTTCTTTGTGCCCCTGAACCAGCGCGTCGTTAAAGCGCAACATGTGCAAGCCGATTTGTTTGTCAGCATCCACGCCGACGCCTTCACCACCCCCGAGGCCAAAGGCGCCAGCGTCTTTGCTTTGAGCGAAAAAGGGGCTACCAGCGCCTCTGCCCGCTGGATGGCCAACAAAGAAAACGCAGCGGATGCGGTGGGCGGCGTCAATGTACGCAGCAAAGATGCGCAAGTGCAAAAAGCGATGTTGGACATGAGCACCACCGCACAAATCAACGACAGCCTGCGTCTGGGTGGCGCAGTTTTGAAGGAAATAGGCGGCTTAGGTAAGCTGCATAAAGGGCAAGTCGAGCAAGCGGGTTTTGCCGTGCTCAAAGCACCCGATATTCCCAGCGTTTTGGTCGAGACCGCCTTCATCAGCAACCCCGATGAAGAAACCAAACTGCGCAGCGAGGAGTACCAAGACAAGCTCGCCGATGCGGTGATGCGCGGAATCACCCGGTATTTTGCGAGAAACCCACCTTTGGCTCGGAATCGACAAGTTTAGAAAAGTCAATATTTTGCTATAAATTTAGTAGCAAACTATTTAATAAATACGCCGACTATATCCAAATTAACCTCTAAAACAGCTTAAAAACAACTCTGCAATCACTTTTTCCGTGATTTCCAAGCGCCCCACATGATGAACAGGCCGGGAATGAAAATCATCGCCCAGATGACTTTGTCTAGATTCACCTTCACAAACGGGATATTGCCAAAAAAGTAGCCGATGGTGATGATGCCCACAACCCACAACGCGCCACCAGTGATATCGTAAAAGGTGAATTTAGGTCGGCTCATTTGCGCCACGCCAGCGACAAACGGTGCAAAAGTTCGTACAAAAGGCATAAAGCGCGCAGCGACGATGGTGACCCCACCGTATTTTTCATAAAAGTCATGCGCTTGATTGAAGGCTTTTTTGTTGAAAAACTTGGAATCCTCCCACGCAAAGACTTTGGGGCCAAAATAGCGGCCTATGGCGTAGTTGGACTGGTTGCCCAGCACGGCTGCCAGCCACAAAAGCCCCATACTCAGCGGCAAGCTCATCAAACCAACACCGCACATAGCACCGACAACAAAAAGCAGCGAGTCGCCTGGTAAAAAGGGCATGACAACCAAGCCGGTTTCTACAAAAATGATCAAAAAAAGCAG
The DNA here is from genome assembly GCA_965365965.1 of uncultured Polaromonas sp. Classification (GTDB taxonomy): domain Bacteria; phylum Pseudomonadota; class Gammaproteobacteria; order Burkholderiales; family Burkholderiaceae_C; genus Aalborgiella. The sequence continues at coordinate 3,149 of CBDUEA010000235.1, forward strand.
CGCATAAACCCAATAACCGTTGTTTTGAACAAAAAGCTCAAGGTGTTTATCGACGTGCAGCAAAAAGTCTAAAAAGGCAGCAAATATTTCCATGGCTGCGATTACACCATAGCTGGAGCGGCTCTTGGCGAATCGACGTTTGAGCCACAACCTACCGCTGGATGGCGATTAAGGCATAAACTCAGAAGATGCACACTTCTTGGTCCTCTAAGCCAGTTACCCCGCCGCAGCGAGATGCTTTGTCACGTGTGCTCTGGGCTTTTCCCATGATTTTGTCAATTTTTTTGGTGGGTATTTTTCTGCTGTGGGTGCGTGCTTCAGATTTGACTGACCGGCAATTGCAGCGTGAAGCCATTTTGAACGACGCAGAGATCTTGTCCTCGCATTTGCAAATCGGCAACGAGGTTGATACTGCCGCTTTTGCGCAGTTATTGAGTTTGATCAATCGCATCAGCCCAACGGTGCAAACCGAAACAACATTCCCAGTTTTGCCAGAAGTGTCCATCGCTCTACGCCAATTTTGGCAATCCATCACCTGGCTAGATGCCCGTAAATACGATGTCAAACTGGTTGGCAAACGTGGTCGCATTCTGGCCAGCACCATCGATGCCTACCCCAACAATTACCCTGCGCAGCCTGTGCCTGTCGAACCACTCAGCTACCGCATTAACCTTGAATCATTGCGCGCCGGTGAGGTGTAT